>JAPOLW010000233.1 GCA_029976905.1 bacterium
GACGACCCGTCCACGGTCTGCACGCGCCACCGCATCGGCGTCGAGAACATCCTGTTCGAGTCCGACTACCCGCACGGCGACGGCACCTGGCCCGACACGCAGGCCGTGATGGACCGGATCCTGGGCGATCTTCCGATCGAGGAGATTCACGCCATCACCCACGGCAACGCCGCCCGGCTTTATCGCCACCCTCTCCCCGCGTCGATCGTCCCCTGAGCCGCGCGCCCGACTCAACGCTGACGCGACGGAACCCAGGCGGTCGTCCGCCCGGCGACGCGTAGGCGCGCCACCGGAGTTCCGTCGGCCAACGTTGCCGGTCGGACGTGCTCCCAGCGTGCGTGGAAGAGCCAGTTGGGCGGAAAACGCTCTTTGCGGGCCTCCGCGGCCACCGCGGTGCGCGCCACCCGACCGATCGCCCCGCGCAGAGCACGTACTTCCGCCGCCGCGAGCCCCCCCGCCTTTCGTCGGGGATCGAGGGCCGCCTGGAAGAGAATTTCGTCGGCCATCCAATTCCCGACTCCGGCGGCGAAGCCCTGGTCGAGCAACAACGCCTTGAGAGCCGACCGGGGCCGTCGGGACAGCAACTCCCGGAAGGTACGCAGGTCGGGCAGTCCGTGCAGGGGGTCGAACCCCAGACCAGCCACCGGTGGCTCCCGCAGTGGGTCGTCGCGAAGGCGGATCCGACCCAGACGGCGGGCGTTGGTCATGACCAGTTCGCCGCCATCGTCGAACCACAGATGAATCTTTGCAAAGCGCGGCGGCCACGTCGTATCGCCAGCCGCCACCCCCGTTTCGAGTGCGAGGGCTGGCTCCCCGCGGGTGCGAAGATGGCCGGTCATCCCGAAGTGGAAGAGCGGCCACGGCCGCTCGTCGAGCTCGAACCAGAGGTGCTTGCCATGACGACGCGCGGAGAGCACGATGCGCCGGCGCAGCCGACGCGCGACCTCGCCCGGGCGGACACCGTCGAAGACCAGCCGGTCGTCGGCACAGCGCACTCGTTCGATGCGGCGCCCGCACGCCACGCGTTCGGCGAGCCGGCGTCCGAATTCGACCTCCGGGAGCTCTGGCATCCCGCGCGTGCGACCGCCGTTCAGCCGGCAGCCGAGAGATCGACCGCCGTCGCTGGGACGCGGCCCAACGTGCGTTGCAGCTGCAGGTAGATTTCCCGCGAGATTTCGTCGACGTCGGGCCCATCGGGACGCTCGAGCAGGGCCGCGAGTTGCACTTGCGCGACGGCGATGCAGATCGCGGCCATGAGCTCGGGATCGCCATCGTAGAAGACGCCCTCGTCGATTCCGTCCTGCATCAAGCGGGCCTGCAATCGGTGACCGACCCGCCAGTCCCCGGAATCCCCTCCGCCCGGCAAGAGCCCCCAGGATCGGGATTCCCGCATCAGGATGCGGAAGAAGGCCCGGTGCTCGGCGAGGAAGCCGACGAGGGCGCGTACACTGCGCTGCATGCGCTCCAACGCGCTGCCGCCGCCCGACACGCTCTCCCGCAATCGTTCGAGCAGCGCCAGGCTGCGCCTGCGGGCCACCTCGGCGTAGACGTCTTCCTTGCTCGGGAAGACGACGTAGAGCGTCTTGGGAGAGATCCCGGCCTCGGCCGCGATGTCACGCATCGTGACCTGCTCGAAACGCCCGCCAGCAAAGAGTTGCTCGGCGCACTCGAGCACCAGGTCCCGGTACATCTGGGCGCGCGCCTCCTCGAGACGACTGCGCGCTCCACCCTGCTTCCTCTGGTCACCCGACATGGGAACCTCCGCGTAGCCCAGGTGTGCCATACCGCGACGCCAAAAGAAACACTCCCGTAACCAACAGGAACGCCCGAGCATCGAGCAGCCAGACGACCGCGCCGGAACCTGGCCCCGGGCAACGAAAGGCCCCGAAAAGACTTGCGGATCAGTCAGTCCGCCAGTATCCAGAGAAGATAACCAACTGTTTCCAAAAGAAACGCGGAGTCGGGAAAAGCACGGTCATGAGCGCAAGAAGACAGCTGTCGGGGACGGATTCCCTCTTTCTCTCCATGGAAAACGTCGACGTGCATGGACACGTCGGCGGGCTCGTGGTCCTCGACCCGAGCGGTTCTGCGACCTTCGGATTCGAGAGATTCCGGCGCAGCGTCTGCACGCGCCTCCCCAACGCCGGTCCCGAATTCACCGCCCGCGTCGAAGAAGCCCCTCTCGGCCTCGCCCGACCCCACCTCGTCTCCGACGCCTCTTTCGACGTCGACCGCCATGTCCGCCGCATCGCGTTGCCCGCGCCGGGCGGCCGTCGAGAACTCGCCGAGATGGTCGGTTTCCTCTTCGAGAGAAAACTCGATCGCAGCCGCCCCCTTTGGGAGATGTGGTTCATCGAGGGTCTCGAGAAAGGTCGGGTCGCCGTCTTCTTCAAGACGCACCACGCTCTGATGGACGGAATGAAGGGAGCCGACCTGAGCGTGGTTCTCTGCGACCTCGAGCCGGAGCCTGCGCCCGCGCTCGAGACGAGTCCGGAGGCGACGGTGCTCGGCGCGCCCAGCGGCTACCAACAGGCCCTCGAGGGTCTGGGCAATCTCGCCGCCCTCCCCGCCCGCATCGCGGGCTACGGGATGCAAGCGCTTCGGCGCGGGGCCCATCTCGTCCCGTTCGTTCTGAACAATGGCACGGCCGGCATGCCCGCCGTCGCCCCGCGACTCGACTTCAACGGACGCATCGGCCCGGGACGAAACTTCGCCTTCACCTCGATTCCGCTCGAAGACGTCAAGGCCATCAAGGACCACCTCGGCGTCAAGGTGAACGACGTCATCGTGGCCCTCTGCGGCGAAGCCATGGTGCGCTGGGCCGAGCGACGCGGCGTACGACCCGACGGAAGCCTCGCGGTCTCCTGCCCGGTCTCCACCCGCCAGGCCACCGACGCGGAGGCCGCCAACAAGATCGCCAACATGATCGTGTCCTGCGCGACCGATGTCGCCGACCCGCTCGAGCGCGTCCGCGAGGTCCACCGCCGGGCCAATCAGGCCAAAGCGATGACCTCACGCCTGCGCGCGCAACCAATCGACTCACTCGGCGACGTGCTGCCGCCGTCGATCGTCCATCTGGGCTTCCGGGCCGCGGGCGAATTTGCGGCGTGGAGCGGTACCGTGCCGGCCAACGCGGTGGTGTCGAACGTCCCCGGCCCTCCGGTCCCGCTCTATATGGCCGGAGCCCGGGTCTGCGGCATCTTCCCCATCTCCATCCTGGCGCCGACACAGGGACTGAATTTCACCGCCGTCAGCTTTACGGGCCGCCTCGACATCGGGATCACCGCCGACCCCCAGCACCTCGAAGATCCCTGGGAGATGATGGCCTGCATCGACGCCGCCTTCGAGCAGATGCGCAACGCCTACGTCGAGCAGACCGAAGCGTCGGCCCCGGTCCTGCGGAGGCCACTGGCGCAGCCCGAGAGCCAGCCGGTCCGCAGCATCGCTGCCGCCTAGCGGGTCCCTGCGGGCCTCCGGCTCGCGAGAGGAAAACGCGGTCCCTGGCACCGGGACCGGGGGTGGAGGAGCGTAGCCGCGGCGAGGCCGGGCGGGCGCGCCGCCGGCCTCACGCGACGGTCGCCCGTCTCGACCGCAGGCCGTCTAGCCGTACTCGACGACGCTGCGGATCGACGTCCCCTCGTGCATGAGATCGAAGGCCCGATTGATCTCCCCCAGGGGCATCTTGTGGGTGATCAACTCGTCGATGGCGATGCGGCCGTCCATGTACCAGTCGACGATCTGAGGAACCTGGGTGCGTCCCCGGGCGCCACCGAAAGCCGTGCCGCGCCAGACTCGACCGGTGACGAGTTGGAATGGCCGCGTCGCGATCTCGGCGCCCGCCGGCGCAACGCCGATGATGACGCTTTCCCCCCAACCCTTGTGGCAACACTCCAGAGCCTGTCGCATGGTCTCGACGTTGCCGATGCACTCGAAGCTGTAATCGGCACCCCCGCCCGTGAGATCGACGAGATAGGGCACCAGGTCCCCCTCGACCTCCTTCGGGTTCACGAAATGGGTCATGCCGAAGCTCTCGGCCAGCGCGCGTTTCCCCGCATTGGTGTCGACACCGACGATCTTGTCGGCGCCGACCAGGCGAGCCCCCTGGATCACGTTCAGCCCGATACCGCCGAGGCCAAAGACGACGACATTGGCACCGGCTTCGACCTTGGCCGTGTTGATGACCGCGCCGATCCCGGTGGTGACGCCGCAGCCGATGTAGCAGACCTTGTCGAAGGGGGCGTCCTGTCGGATGCGCGCCACGGCGATCTCCGGGAGTACTGTGAAATTGGCAAAGGTCGACGTCCCCATGTAGTGGAAGAGCCGCTCGCCTCCGAGAGAGAATCGGCTCGTACCGTCGGGCATGACCCCCTGGCCCTGGGTCACACGAATCGCCTGACAAAGGTTCGTCTTGCCCGAGGTGCAGTAGTCACACTCCCGGCACTCGGGCGTGTACAGCGGAATCACGTGGTCGCCGACGGCAACGCTCTTCACGCCCGCGCCGACCTCCCGCACGATGCCTGCGCCCTCGTGTCCGAGGATCGAAGGAAAGAGGCCTTCGGGGTCGTCCCCCGAAAGCGTGAACGCATCGGTGTGGCAGATGCCTGTCGCCTTGATCTCGATGAGCACCTCTCCCGGGCGAGGTCCCTCGAGATCCACGGTCTCGATCTGGAGTGGCTTGCCTGCGGAATGGGCGACGGCGGCTTGAACCTTCACGATGAAATCTCCTCTTCGCATCGCGCCTCCGGCGGCGGCGCCTCTGCGGTCTTCCTAACGATTTTTCCTCCGCCCGGCGAATGCGGCCGTGCCGAGCACGACCTCCTTCCCCCGGACGGAGGCCACCCGCGTGACAGCCGGCCGACCGTCTGCGAAAAGGCGCCCATGAGCGCGCGCACCGAAATTCGCAGCCCGGCGGTCGGCACGATCCTCGAAATCCTCGTCGCTCCGGGCGACGTGGTGACAGCCGATCAGGAACTGATCATCATCGAATCGATGAAGGTCGAAATCCCCGTCGTCGCGCCGCGCGACGGCACGGTGGCGAGCCTCGCGGTCGACCCTCAGGCGCAGGTCGACGAGGAGACACTGCTGCTGACCCTCGATTGACGACGACCACGCGCCTCGCAATCGACGACGGGACCCGCTACCCATCGGGTGCATGAACGTCGGATTGATGGTCGGCTATTGGATGGGAGGCCCGCAGGATCCCGGGCCCCTGGCAATCGAAGCGGAGAAGCTCGGCTTCGACTCGGTCTGGACGGCAGAGGCCTACGGGTCCGACGCGATCACGCCACTGGCCTGGATCGCGGCGCAAACCAAGACCATCAAGCTCGGGACCGGCATCATCCAGATCTCCGCGCGCACCCCGGCGAGCGTCGCGATGACCGCCATGACCCTGGACCATCTCAGCGGAGGGCGACTGCTTCTGGGCTTCGGGGTCTCCGGCCCGCAGGTCGTCGAGGGCTGGTACGGCCAGCCCTTCCCGAAACCGCTGGGCCGCACCCGCGAGTTCATCTCGCTCTTCCGGGAGATGATGGAACGAAAGGGGCCGGTGGTCTTCGAAGGCGAACACTACCAACTGCCGCTCAAGGGCGGCAGCGGATTGGGCAAACCGCTGAAGCTGATCAACAAGCCCCTGCGGTCGCGGATCCCCGTTCTGCTCGGAGCGGAAGGGCCCAAGAACATCGCGATGGCGACCGAGATCTGCGACGGCTGGCTCCCGCTCTACTACTCCCCGTATCAGCCCGAGGTCTACGAGGAATCGCTTGCCGGAGCCCGGGACGACTTCATGGTGATTCCTCCGGTGCAGGTCGTCCTGAACGACAACGTCGAGGAGGCCCTCCAGCCCGTCAAATACATGCTCGCGTTCTACATTGGCGGCATGGGCGCGCGGAAAAAGAATTTCCACGCCAACCTGGTCACGCGCTTTGGATATGGCGAGCAGGTCGAGAAGATCCAGGATCTCTTCGCCGAGGGAAAGCGCGACGAAGCGGCCGCCGTCGTTCCCGACGAATTTGCCGACGCCATCTCTCTGGTCGGCTCCAAGGAACGCATCCGCGACCGCCTGCAGGCCTGGAAGGAGAGCCGGGTGACGACCCTTCTCGTGAGCGCGGGCAACGTCGACGCGCTCCGAACGATTGCCGAAGTCCTGCTCTGAGCCCGACCGCAGACCCGCTCAACTCTCGCGAGTCGTCCCCTCCGGCCCGGCCACCCGGTCGAGCAGCAGCA
>JAPOLW010000234.1 GCA_029976905.1 bacterium
GCCGTCCCAGATCCGATAGCTCTGCCCGAGGCCCTTCTCGAGCCGACCGCCGGTCAAGAGGAACCTCGATCGACGCAAATGCACCTCACCGTCGACCAGGAACCCAGTCTCGTCTTCCAGCTCGACCCAGGCGCGCTCCGCCCGGATGCGCGCTTCCGGATCCTCGAGCAGAACTTCGCCGATCGCTTCCGCCTCGCCAGTCGCGCGACGAACCGAGATCCGGTCTGCTGCCAGAATACTGCCACCGCTGCTGATGACGACGTCGCCCTCGGCCCGCACCTGCTGGCCGTCGTCGTCGTAGGCGATGCTGTCGGCGTCGATCGTGACCCGCTCCTCGCCGACCCCCCGCCCGATCTGCAATCCGGGTTCCGCCGTCGCCGCGCGGGCCAACGCCGCAACGGTGACGCACACGCATGCGAGTCGGAGGGCCTGCGTGCCCGTCATGATCGCGCTCCGGCCACGGCGGGGTCGAAAATACTCCGCCCGCCCGAGCGTGCAAGAAGTCCCGCGTACAATTCGCCCACCAGGAAAAGAGACCCGGTGGCGAGGATCGGCGTCCTGGGATCCAGCGCGCCCAGGCGTTCTGCTTCGTCCAGGGCATCGCGCCCGATGTGCGTCGGGAGTCCCGGCTCGAAGGCTCGGGCGAGGGTTTCGGGCGCTACGGCGCGCCGCTGCGGGAGCGGCACGACACTGACCTCCGAGACGTGCGGGCGCAGCAGATCGGCCAACTCCCCCCATGGCTTGTCATCGAGGGCCGCGAAAAGAAGCCGCGCCGGGCCGTCGAGCATCGAGGGCAATTCGTCGCACAGCCGCCGCATGCTCTCGGCGTTGTGGGCGCCGTCGAGAATCCACGGTGGCGAGCCTGGGATCCACTCCAACCGACCAGGCCACCGGACCTGTGCGAATGCCCGGCGTCGTTCATCCCCCGATACCGCCAATTCCGGCCGTGCGCTGGCGAGTTCGTCGAGCAGGGCCCAGGCGACGGCACCATCGTCTCGGGTCTGTGCGCCCGGAATGCCGACGGGAGGCACCAAAGGCAGCATCTCCCGGGCGCGAACGATCCGGGTGCCGACCGTGCGCGCGCACGCGATCAATGCCGCGTCTGCTTCCGTCGGCAGGCGAGCGCCGAGAACCGTCGCACGCCCGGCCCGCATCACGCCAGCTTTCTCGCGCGCGATGTCCTCGAGCCGGTCTCCGAGGTAGGCCTGGTGATCGAGGCCGATGCTGGTGATCGCCGAGCAGAGCGGCTCGACCACATTGGTGGCATCGAGTCGGCCCCCCAGGCCGACTTCGAGAACGGCGACATCGACCGCCTCCTCCGCGAAGGTGAGCAACGCCAGCAACGTACCCACCTCGAAGAAGGTCAATCCGGTCTTCTCCGGTGGAGCGCAGGCCCGGATATGCTCGACCCGACGCACGACCTCGACCTCCTCGATCTCGTCCGCGCCAACGCGGATGCGTTCGGTAAAGCGGACCAGATGCGGGGAGGTGTATAGCCCCACCCGCCGGCCTCCCTCGGAGAGGGCCGCATGCATCAGGGCCGCCGTGGTCCCCTTGCCATTGGTGCCCGCGATCAGGACGCAGGGGAACGCATCCTGGGGACGACCCAGCGCATCGAGTGCCCCGCGAACGCGCTCCAACTTCAGATCCCAGCCGCGCGTCGCCTCGAGGCCAAGCAGATACGCGATGGTCTCCGGGTACGTCACCGTTTTCGGCGTGTCGCCTGCTTCATCTCGCGTGCGAAGGACGCAACCCGGGCCACCGCGGTGGGCCCATCCTCCGCCTCTTCGATCAGTCGCGTGATTGCGGTTCCAACCACCACGGCGTCGGCCATGTTCGCGACCGCTCGCGCCTGCTCGGGTTCGGTGATGCCAAATCCGATCCCAACCGGCAGCACCGTCTGCGATCGGATGTCCTGCACGAGTCCAGCGATGGCCTCGGTGTTGGCCGCCTTGACACCCGTGACGCCAGCCACGGAAACGAAGTAGACGAATCCCGAAGCGTTCTCGAGCACCCGTCCGATGCGCTCGGGTGTGCTCGTCGGCGCAAGCAGGAAGATCATGTCGACGCCGTTCTCCCGCAGCGGGCGGCGCAGCACCTCGGCCTCATCGGGCGGCATGTCGACGCAGAGAACACCGTTCACGCCCGCCTTGGCGGCGGCCTGCGCCAGGGCCTCGGGGCCGAAGGTGAGGAAGGGATTGGCGTACCCGAAGAGAATGATGGGCACGTCACAACGCTTGCGAAAACGCACGACCAGATCCAGGACCCCGGTCAGGTTCGTCCCCTCGGCCAGAGCTCGCTCGGCGGCGCGCTGAAGAGCCGGTCCGTCCGCCATGGGGTCGGAAAACGCCACGCCGAGCTCGATGATGTCGGCGCCGGCCTCGACGACTGCGTCGAGCATTTGCTCGGTCGCGTCGAGGCCGCCGTCTCCAGCCATCAAGAACGGAATGAAGGCGGCTTCATCCCGCTCCCGCAACCGCGCGAAGGTCTCGCTCAGGCGCTCGTTGGAGGGCAGACTCACAAAGCGCCTCCCACGATGTGATCCCCACGCACGCGCGCGATGGTCTCCATGTCCTTGTCCCCCCGCCCAGAGAGATTCACCAGGATGATCTGTTCGCGCGAGAGCGTCGGTGCCAACTGGATGGCGTAGGCAATTGCATGCGCCGTCTCCAGCGCCGCGATCAACCCCTCGGTCCGCGCGAGCTTTTCGAGCGCGTCGAGCGCCTCGTCATCGGTGGCCGTCACGTAGTTGGCCAGTCCGCGCTCGCGAAGATACGAATGCTCGGGGCCGACACCGGGGTAGTCCAGGCCGGCCGAGACCGAATGCGCCTCTTGCACCTGACCCAACTCGTCCTGAAGAAGGTAGGACCGGGCACCGTGGAGAACGCCAGGCGTGCCGGCACTGAGTGTGGCCGAATGCCGACCGGACTCGACCCCCATGCCCGCCGCCTCGACGCCAACCGCGCGAACTCCGGGGTCTCCCAGGAAGGGGTAGAAGAGTCCGATTGCGTTGGAACCGCCCCCCACGCAGGCCACGAGCACATCGGGAAGTCGGCCGGTTCGCGCGAGCACCTGGCGGCGCGCTTCCCGTCCGATGACACTCTGGAGATCGCGCACCAGCATCGGGTAGGGGTGCGGCCCGGCGGCCGAGCCGATCATGTAGAAGGTGTCCTCCACGTTGGCGATCCAATCGCGAAGCGCCTCGTTCATCGCATCCTTGAGAGTCCGGCTGCCGCTTTGCACCTCGCGCACCGATGCACCGAGCAATTTCATCCGAAAGACGTTCAGCGCCTGGCGCTTGACGTCTTCGGCGCCCATGAAGACCTCACAGGGGAGCCCAAAGTATGCGGAGGCGGTCGCCGCAGCGACGCCGTGCTGCCCCGCTCCGGTCTCGGCGATGATGCGCGTCTTCCCCATGCGTCTGGCGATCAAGACCTGGCCGATCGTGTTGTTGATCTTGTGCGCGCCGGTGTGACACAGGTCCTCTCGTTTGAGGTAGATCTGGGCCCCGCCCAGTTCCTCTGAGAGACGACGGGCGTGCGTCAGCGGTGTTGGGCGTCCGACGTATTCGGACAGCAGGCCTCGAAGCTCCTTCTTGAATTCCGGGTCTCGCTTGATGCGAGCGTACGATTGCTCGAGCTCGAGCAGGGCCGGCATCAGCGTCTCGCTGACCCAGCGTCCTCCGAACTCCCCGAAATGACCCTCGCGATCAGGCAGACTTGGCATTTTCAATCAGCTCCTGAATCTTCCGGGCGTCCTTGATACCCGGAGACGATTCCACGCCGCTGGCGACATCGACGGCGAAGGGCCGCAGCGCCCGGACGGCTGCGGCGACGTTCCCGGGCGTGAGTCCCCCGGCGACGATCAAGCGTTCCGCCGGTATGGGGCGGACCCACTCCCAATCGAACGACTCCCCTGCTCCACCGTAGCCCCCGCCCGCAGAACCTTCACAGAGGTAGTAGTCGGGATCGAACGAGGCCAGCAGGTCGTCGACCTCGGCCGGAGCCTGCAGGCGAAAGGCGCGGATCACCGGGCAGGGCCACCCCTCGAGCATCTCGGGAGGCTCATCGCCGTGGAGTTGGATTGCGGAAAGATCGAGACCAGCGAGTCGGGATTCGATCTCCGCGCGTTCGGCGTTCACGAAGACCCCCACGCGCCAGACGTCGTCCGGGATCGCGCGAGCGACCTCCCGCGCCTTTTGCGGGTCCACGTATCGGCGGCTACTGGCATAGAAATTCAAGCCAATCATGTCCGCTCCGAGCCGGGCTGCAAGCGCCGCATCCTCAGGCCGCGTGACGCCGCAGATCTTCACCCGGACGCTCACTGCCGCACCCCTCCGATCATCTCCTCCAGCGCCGCGCCCGGGTCCTCGGCCTTCATGAAGGCCTCCCCGACGAGGAACGCCTGAATCCCTCCCCCGAGCAGTCGCCGCAGATCCGCGCCATCCCGCAGGCCGCTTTCCGCCACCAGAAGCCGCCCCGCGGGCACCTGAACGGCCAACCTCTCGCAGACGGCGAGGTCGGTATGGAACGAACGAAGGTCCCGGTTGTTCACCCCGAGGACCGCTTCCGAACAACGGACCGCCCCGTCGAGTTCCGATTCATCGTGCACCTCGACGAGCACGTCGAGTTCCAATTCCCGCGCGGCCTCGTACAGGGCCAGGAGAACATCGGGCGGGTGGACCGCAGCGATCAAGAGAACGGCGTCGGCTCCGGCGGCGCGCGCCTCGACGAGTTGATAGGGGTCGATGACGAAGTCCTTGCGCAGCAGCGGAATGTCGACCGCCTCGCGCACCGTACGCAGATCCTCGAGCGTCCCCCCGAAGAACTCCTCATTGGTCAGCACCGAGATCGCCGCCGCTCCGGCGGCCTCGTACGCGCGCGCGATCGCCACCGCGTCGAACGGGTCCCGCAGAATGCCTTTGGATGGGGAGCGCCGCTTGCACTCGGCGATGACGGCCGGGCGCCGAGCAGCCAGTGCGCGCGCGAAACCTCGACGGGGCGCCTCGTACCCGGGCTCGGACCGAAGAGCCTCGACCGACTTCCGGGCGCGCGCCGCGCGTACCACCTTTCGCTCCTGCGCCACGATGCGCGCGAGGATGTCGGGGACATCTCGGCGGATCTCCTCCATCGCTCAGCCCTTTTGGTCCCCGACGGCCGTCGCCGCAGCACTGCGGGTGAAGGCGATCAGACGCTCTAGAAGATCGCGCGCCGCGCCCGAATCGATCGCCGCACGGGCCTGTCGCGCACCTTCGGCGGGGTCGTCGGCCCGGCCTTCGACGACGAGAGCCAGGGCCGCATTCGCCACCACGATGTCCGCCTGCGGCCCGCCGCGGCCCTCGAGAACCCCCCGGATCACCGCCACGGAGTCCGCGAGGGTTTCGACCCGCACCGCGGCAGCCGGCAACTCCCCCAGGCCGAAGCTGGCCGCCTCCAGAACGAACTCGCGACGAAGACCCGCACGGACCTCGACGACGTCGACGGGTGCGGCCAGCGAGACCTCGTCGAGGCCGTCACGTCCATGCAAGACGAGCACGTGCTCGCAGCCCAGTTCGACGAGCGCACCGGCGATCAGACGCTGTGCGTCCGCCGTCGCTACCCCGATCACCTGGCGACGCACCCGGGCTGGATTCGTGAGCGGTCCAAGAAGGTTGAAGATCGTCCGGATGCCGAGCGCCGAGCGCACCGGTGCCACATGCCGCATGGCCGGATGTACCCGCCGGGCGTAGAGGAAGGCCATTCCCACCTCGTCCAGGCACCGCCCCATGTCGTCGGCAGAAAGCTCGATCTCGACGCCCAGTGCTTCGAGCGCATCCGCTCCACCGAATTTGCCGGAGGCAGCCCGGTTGCCGTGCTTGGCGACGGCCGCCCCCGCCCCAGCAGCCACGAGAGCCGCCGCGGTCGAGACGCTGAAGGTGCTCCCGCCATCTCCCCCGGTACCGCAATTGTCCACCAGGGGCGCCCGCTTCGACGTCACGGCTTCCGCATGGGCCCGCATGGTCCGCGCGGCCCCGCCGACCTGTTCCTCGTTGAGCCCACGTGCCCCGAGCGCTCCCAGGAAGGCCCCGACGAGCGCCTCCGGTGCGCCCCCGCGCATGACTTCGTCGATCGCCATGGCCGTGGCCGCCGCGTCGAGCGGTCGGCCTTCGACGAGTTGGACGAGACCTTTTTGCAACGCACTCATAGCCGCCCTCCGGGAACCCGGTCGAGAAA
>JAPOLW010000235.1 GCA_029976905.1 bacterium
CTCCTCGACGCCATGTGCGCCAGGCACGGACCGTTCCGGGCGCTGCACGCGCTGTACAATGACAGCGTCGTGCCGCTGGCGTGGATGCGGGGCGGGGAAGACGCGCGCGAGGGAGGCGACGGACCGCCGCCGCCGACGCCGACGCCGACGCCCGTCGCCCGCTCCGAGGACGAGAAAAAAGCCGAGAAAAAAGAAGCTTCGACCGCGGCCGAGGACGCGGCAAACGACGACGACGCGGCCGCCGACTTCCGCCGCCTCGTCGAACGCTTTCCCCGCCACACTCGCGCCCCCGAGGCGCTCTACGCCCTGGGGCGCATCGCCGAAGCCGACGGAAACGGCCGCGAGGCGATCGCGCAGTACGAACGCCTGGCACGCGAGCACCCGCATTCCCAAAACGCCGAGGAGAGCGCCTGGCGTGCCGCCTTCGTGCGCTTCCGCAACGCAGACCCCGCGGGTGCCGCGGCCGCCTGGCAGCGATTGGGCGCGCGGGACGACGCGATCTACTGGAGCGGTCGTGCGCTGATCGAAGCGGGGCGAACGACGCAGGGCCGCGCCGCCTTCGACCAGCTTCTCGCGCGCTCGCCGCGCTCGTATTACTCCTGGTGGACCGATGCTCCGGAGCGGAGGGTCGGCGGGCCCGTCGCACCGCCGCCCGTTTCGGCCGTGACGATCCCGGAGGCAGCCCGCGCCCACCTCGTCCGGGCACGCCTCCTGCGCGAGCTCGGCTTTCGGGACGACGCCCTGCGCGAATTGTCGGGCGCCGAGAACGCCGCCGGACCGACCGCCCTCCTGCTTCGGGAGTACGAAGCCCTGGGCGCCCACCGCCAGGCCATCCGTCTGGCGGCACGCCTGCGGAGCGAAGGCGTCCGCGGTCTCGATCGGACGCTGCGCCCCCGGGCGCACTGGACGGAGTTCGAAGCGGCTGGCCAACGCTACGGCGTCGACCCCCTCCTCCTGGCCTCGATCGCTCGCCAGGAAAGCATGTTCGACGAGCGCATCGCCTCACCGGCCGATGCACAGGGCGTCATGCAGCTTCTGCCGAGTACCGCGGGTAAACTCGCGGGCCGCACGATGAAGCGCTGGGAGTTGTGGAACCCTACGGTGAACATCGACCTGGGCGCGCGCTATTTCCGTCGCATGCTCGATCGCTTCGACGGCCGCGCGATTCCGGCCATCGCCGCCTACAACGCGGGCCCCGGACCGGCCGCGCGCTGGTTGGCCGAGAACGGCCACCTGCCGGGCGACCAATTCGTCGAACTCATCTCCTACCGGGAGACCCGTGACTACGTGAAGAAGGTTCTGGAGAACTACCGCATCTACCGAGAGCTCTACGGGAAGCCGGGGGCGAAACGGCCCACCCTGCTCTGAACCGATCGAAGGCCGCGTCGGCGTCGCGGGTGCGCGGGAGGGGCCCGGCCACCGGGACGCACCCCGCGGTCGGATCCCTTTGCCCGTAGGTCGTAAAATCCCAATAGGCGAGGCCCGGCCACCGGGACGTACCCCGCGGTCGGATCCCTCAGAGACCCTCCCGGAGCCGCTCCAGCACACCACCAAAGGCACCGTTGGAGAGCACCACGACGACGTCTCCCGGTTGGACGTCGGCGAGCACCGCGCGCACCAGGGCCTCGTGGTCCGCAGCGGCGGCGGCACGTCGGCCGCGTTCGGCCAGCCGAGCACAGGCCTCGGCCGGTGAGAATCGCTCCTCGGCCGGAAGCTCGTCGGCGCGATGGACCGGGCCGAGCAGGATCCGGTCCGCGTGCGAGAGCGCATCGGCGATCCGATCCTGGAAGATGCGACGGCGCGTCGTATTCGAGCGCGGATCGAAAAGCGCCCAGACGTTGCGGTCCGCAAAGCGCTCGCGCACGGCAACGAGCGTTCCCTCGATGGCGGTGGGATGGTGGGCGAAGTCGTCGATCAACGTCACCGGCCCATCGCAGACCACCTGCTGCCGTCGTCGCACGCCGTGGAAGGTCTCGGCCGCCTCACAGATCGCCGCCGCCGGCACGCCAAAGCGGCGTGCGAGCGCGGCTACGCCGACGAGGTTGCGCACGTTCATGCGACCGAGCAGGGGACTGCGCATCGCGAACGACTCCCCGGGACCGCGCAGGACGAAACGAAGCCCATCGGGTCCATCGCGCACGTCGGACGCAGACCAGTCCGCCTCCCCGGCCGCCGAGAAGGTTTCAAAAGAGCGCCCGACGCCCCGGGCGACGTCGACCGCGTGGGGGAATTCTGCCGAGACGACCAGAGGTGCCCCGGAAGGTAGGAGACCAAGCAGGCGAGCGAAGCTCGACTTCACGTGGTCGAGATCGCGGTAGATGTCGGCATGGTCGAACTCGACGGACGTGAGCACGACGCCGGCGGGGCGGTAGTGGAGGAACTTCGGCCCCTTGTCGAAATAGGCGGAATCGTACTCGTCCCCCTCGAGAACGAACTCGTCCCCCTCCCCCAGGGCGTACCCGGCCGGTAGGTCGATGGGCGCACCGCCGATGAACCAGCCGGGCGCCCGGCCGGCGGTCCGCAGCACCCAGGCGAGCAGGCTCGACGACGTGGTCTTGCCATGCGTCCCGGCAACCACGAGCGGCACCCGACCGGGCAGCACGAGGGTCTCGAGCGCCTCGGGCATCGACAGGGTCGGTATTCCCCGGCGACGCGCCTCCACGGCCTCGGGGTTGTCGGCGCGGATCGCGTTCCCCATCACGAGCAGGTCCGGCCGCGGATCGAGGTTGGCTGGCGCGTACCCCCGGGCAACCGGAACGCCGAGAGCGGCGAGTTGGTCACTCGCCGGTGGGTAGACGTCGACGTCGGAGCCGCGCACCCGGTGCCCCTGGCCGACCAGCAACCCCGCCAGCGAAGTCATGCCGACGCCGCCGATCGCGGTGAGGTGGATCCGGCGCGGCGTCAACCGATCGCCTCCAGCACCGCATCGTGGATCCGCGGGCGGAACTCACGGATGCGGTTGTTGTCGCGCGACGGGTGGACCCGGTTGGTCAGCAGGGTGACCGCGAGACGGCGGTCCCGATCGATCCACAACGACGTGCCTGTAAAACCGAGATGACCGACGGTACGCGGTCCCATGCGCTCCCCCGCCGCCGATCCGCTGGCCGCCGGGCTGTCCCAGCCCAGGGTTCGGGTCGAGCCCGCCACCCCCTGGTCGATCGCCCACATGCGTTCCACGAGATCGCGGGGCAGAAAGTCGTTCTCACCCATCGAAGCACCTTCCACGATCCGGGCGATCGCGTCCACGTCCCGTGCCGTTCCGAACAGACCCGCATGACCGGCGACGCCGCCCATCACCCAGGCATTTTCGTCGTCGACCTCGCCACAGAGGACACGCTTGCGCCAGGGGCATCGTTGCGTGGGCGCGATTACTTCGGCGACCGGAGCGACCCGTTGGGCGCGCACCTGCGAGAGATCGACGAAGGACAGGCTGCGCAGTCCGAGCGGCCCGAAGAGGTAGCGGCGGCAGAAGCGGTCCAGAGGAAGACCGCTGATCGTCTCGACCGCCTGGCCGAGCAGCATGAAGCCGAGATCGCTGTAGACGGCCTTCTTCCCGGGAAGTTGGGTGAGCTTCTCCCGGTGGACCTGCTCGTAGACCCACGCCTTGGCCTCCCGGCTGCCGAGCAGGTTGAGACGTCGTCGGGCCGCGCGGGCCGCCTCCTTGAAGTATGGACGGTGCGCCGGCAGGCCCGACGAGTGGGCCAGGAGGTGACCGAAGGTGATGTGCGTCTTCTGATGGACGCCGAAATTGTGGAAGAAGCGCGTGACCCGATCGCCCTCGGAGAGCCGTCCCTGGCGCACGAGAAGAAAGAAGGCCAACGTCGTGGCCAGCGGCTTGGTCAGCGAAGAGAGGTCGTAGACGGTGCCGGAATGGACCGGCTCCGACCCGGGCTCGCCGGTGCGCGTGCCCACCGTGCACTCGAGCACGAGCTCCCCGGCGCGGCTCACCACCAGGACGGCCCCGGGGTAGGCCCCCTGCCGCACCCCCAGTTCGAGGATTTCCTCGATTCGACCGCGATCCACCGGGTCAACCCACCAGAGACTCGAGCCCCGTGAGCCGTCCACCGTGGGCGGAAACCTCCAGGCGGACCGGCACTCCCAGCGGTACCCCGAAGTGGGAATCGCCGTGGCCGATCGGCGCCCCGAAGCCAATGGGGACACCGAGGTCACCGAGGCAATCCAGAATCGTGTCGCAAATCTCGTCCTGCGGTCCGCATTCGTGCATCGAACCAAAGACGATGCCGCGCACGCCGTCGAGCATCCCCGTCTGCCGGAGTTGCACCAGCATCCGGTCCACCTTGCGCTGGGGCCGCTCGTGGGTGTCCTCGAAGAGGGCGATCCGACCGGCGAAGCGCGGTTCGAAGGGCGTCCCCGCCAGCGAGGCGAGTACCGCGAGGCAACCGCCGAGAAGGGGGCCGTCGGCGCCACCGGCGACGAGCGGGGTCGCCACCGGCACCTCCCAGTCGGTGGATCCGGCGGCGATCGCGAGGAGATGGTCCAGCCCGCCGGCCGCGTCCTCGCGGACCACGTCGTGCGCCACCATGGGGCCGTGCAGGGTGGGAACCCCGGCCCGGACCATCCACTGGAGGAGAGCGGTCGCGTCGCTGAAGCCAATGCACAGCCGTGGGTGCTCCGACAGCCAGTCCACGTCGAGACCGGGCAGAAGCCGATTCATCCCGTAGCCGCCGCGGGCGAACCAGACCGCGCGGACCTCTGGATCTGCGAGGGCCTCCTGGAGGTCACGACGCCGCTCCTCGTCCCGGCCCGAGAAGAGACGGAAGGGCGCTCGCCGGGCCGGCGGGCGGACGCGAAACCCCCGCCGCTCCAGAACGGCGACGCCGGCCGCGAGCCGGTCTTCGTCGACGCCGCCCGAGGGCGCCACCACGGCGATGCGATCCCCCGGGCGTAGGGGGGCCGGTTTGCGGATGGCCTTCTCCATGGGTCTTCTGCGAATGACCCGATTTGCCTGCGCCTTGCAAACGGAACCCCGTTTGGTAGCTCCGGGAGTGGGGTTTTTCGGACCCCTCGGGATTCAATCTTCCTTTGCAAAGCACCCAGGGACAGCTGCAGGCATTGGCGAAAGCGGTCGTCGATGAGCTCGCCCGGGCCGACGCCGTCGAGTTGCCACCAGATCACCGTCCGGCGGAAATGGCTCTCCTCGCCGAGCTCGAAGCGTACTTCGAAGCCGCCTCGGCCCTGGAGCGCGATGCCGAGAAGATGGCCGATCAACACCTCAAGGCGGCCGGACGCGACGGCCTCGGCCTGGACCGCCGGGTGATCGTACAGCGCATCAAGGAGAAACTCGCCGAAGACCGCGGTTTTCCCCTCTGAGCAACCACCATGAGACTGAGCGAAGCAGCTTCCTCCTACCTGGCCCACCGGGCCCTCGAGGCCCTGAAAAAGGGCGGTGCGCAGGTGCGGAACGACCGGATCGCCCTCAACCAACTGAAGAAGTCACTCGCCCGGCACCTCGAGCGCGATCTGCGGCAGGACCAACGCCGCATGCGCTGAAAAGAGACGATTCTCAGCCAGCCTCCTTGACACCCGCCATCGGGTGATTAACTCGCTGGTCGTTTCGCCGGGTCCGGTGGGCGCTCGCCCCGGCTCGGCCAAAAACATTCGAAAACTCGATCGATTTCAAGGAACCCCCGCGTAGGGAGCGAAAGGAGAGGAACGTAGAGATGAAGATCCGACCGTTGCAGGACCGCGTCATCGTGAAGCGCGTCGATGAGGAAACCACGTCGGCTGGCGGCATCATCATTCCCGATACGGCCAAGGAAAAGCCGCAGGAGGGAAAGGTCGTGGCCGTCGGCAAGGGGAAGGTCGCCGAGGATGGCAAGGTCCAGCCCCTCGACGTGAAGAGCGGCGACAAGATCCTCTTCGGCAAGTACGCCGGGACCGAGATCAAGATCGAGGGTGAAGAGCACCTGATCCTCCGCGAGGACGACATCCTCGGCGTGATCGAGTGATTCGAGCCGACCCATCTAGGAGGGAAAAAACGACATGAGTGCAAAAATCGTCAAATTTGGAGGAGACGCACGCGAGAAGGTTCTCGCCGGCGTCAACACGCTGGCCGACGCCGTCACGGTGACGCTGGGCCCCAAGGGCCGCAACGTGGTGCTCGAGAAGTCCTTCGGCGCCCCCAACATCACCAAGGACGGCGTCACCGTCGCCAAGGAAGTCGAGCTCAGCGACAAGTT
>JAPOLW010000236.1 GCA_029976905.1 bacterium
CCCGCCTCGCCCCCGTCGATCGGCCGACCCGTCTCGCGACAAAACCCGGCGAGCTTCTCCATGCCCACGGCGAATTCGTTCGGCGTGATGAACGACGGCATCCACCCGTCGCCGTAACGGGCCACCCGCTTCAAGGCCAGTTCGCTATTGCCGCCGATCCAGACGTCCAGTGGCCCACCGACCGGCCGTGGCTCGATGGTGACGTTCTCGAAGGAATAGAACCGTCCTCGGTGGCTCACTTCGGGCTCCGTCCAGAGCCTGCGCATCACCTCGACCCCCTCTCGCATGCGCGCCCCGCGCTCCCCGCGCGGGACCCCCACGGACTCGCACTCCCGCGGGTCTCCCCCGAGACCGACCGCGCAAATGATGCGCCGGCGCCCCCCGGTGAGGTGATCGAGGGTCGCGTAGACCTTGGCCATGTGGACCGGATGTCGCGCCGGCATCGAGAGCACGCTCGGCCCCATCTTCACGCGGGTGGTGCGCCCGGCGAAGAGAGCCATCAGGCAATGGACGTCCAGGCTCGGCTGGCGCGAGACCGTGTGATCGCTCGGCCAGATCGAGTCGATGCCGAGAGACTCCACCCGGTCGGCGAAGGTGCAGATCTGCTCTGCCGAAGCGAGGTCGGCTCGCGCGACACTGAACCCCACACCAATGCGAACTCCCATGACTTCACCTCCTCTGCCGTCGGTCCAGCGAGACCATCACCGGACGGGCCGTTGCGCGCCGAGCGGTCGGCCCACACCCTCGGTCTTGTGACACCCCCGGCTTTGGGTCAAGGTCTTCGTAGAACCACGATGCGACCGTCCCAGATGCCCCACCCAGTCAGCGACGAGCCGCGCCTGTCGCTCGAAGTACCCGTTCTGCTGCCCGGCATCGACGGCGAGAACGATCAGTGCGTCGAACGGCTCGTCGGCCGCCTGCAGGATCTGCGCGGGATCACCATGGCCCACCTCGAGTCCGACGAGGAGGAACCCCGCCTCTGTCTGCACTACGACCCCAATCTCGTCGCGCTGGCGCAGGTCGAGCGCCTGGCCCGGGACGCTGGCGCCGCCCTCACGCGACGCTACCGCCACGAGACCTTGCACATCACGTCCATGGATTGCGGGGATTGCGCGCAGAGCATCGAGCACGTCGTCCGACGCATGGACGGCGTTCTCCAGGTCTCGGTGAGCTATGCCGCCGAGAAGATGCGGGTCGAATTCGACTCGGACACCGTCACGCGCGACGCGATCGCCTCCCGGGTCCTCTCGATGGGCTTCGAGGTGGGAACAGAGACGGAGTCACCGCAAGGCTGGTTCGCGCGCCACGCGGAACTGGCACGCGCCATGGCCGCCGGGATCGCGCTGACCGCCGCCTTCGCACTCGAGAGGATCGGCGCGCCCGTCCCGGCCGCTCTCGCGGTCTACGGCCTCTCCTACTTCCTGGGCGGCTGCGACATCGCGCGTCACGGAGGCAAGGCGCTCGCTCGGGGGCGATTCACCATCGACCTGCTCATGACCGTCGCCGCACTCGGCGCCGCGGCATTGGGCCAATGGGTCGAAGGGGGCCTGCTGCTCTTTCTCTTCAGCCTCGGCCACGCCCTCGAGGAGGAAGCGATGGATCGGGCGCGCGGCGCAATCACCGCGCTCGGAGATCTCTCCCCCCGGACCGCCCGGGTCCGCCGGGACGATGAGACGCGAGAACGACCGGTGGCCGAACTGCTTCGCGGCGACATCGTCGTGGTCCGGGCCGGCGAGCGCATCCCGATGGACGGATCGATCCGGGCGGGGCGCTCCTCGGTCGACGAGAGCGCTCTCACCGGCGAGAGCCTCCCGGTCGAAAAGGAGCCAGGGGCGACCGTCTACGCCGGTTCGGTAAACGGCGATGGCACGCTCGAGATCGAGGTCACGAAGCTGGCTGCGGACTCGACGCTGGCGCGCGTCGTCGCCCTGGTCTCGGAAGCGGAGACACAGAAATCCCCGACGCAGATGTTGGTGGATCGCATCGCCGGCTTCTTCGTGCCAGCGACTTTGGCCACCGTTGGAGTCGTCTGGATCGCTCCGCCCCTTCTGGGATGGCTTTCCTGGTCGGAGGCCTTCCTGCGCTCGATGGCGGTGCTGGTGTCCGCGTCCCCCTGCGCCCTCGCCATCGCGACGCCCGCCGCCGTCCTCTCCGGCATCGCCTGCGCGGCCAACCGCGGCGTGCTCATCAAGGGCGGCGTCCACCTGGAAAACCTCGGCCGCCTGCGCGCGATTGCCTTCGACAAGACCGGAACGATCACCCGGGGCCAACCGGAAGTCACCGACGTGATCGGCTTCGAGGACACCACCGAAGAGCGCGTCCTCTCCGACGCAGCCGCCCTCGAGGCGGGCTCGAACCACCCGCTCGCCCGCGCCGTCGTCGATGCCGCGGCGCGACGCGACATCGATGCGCCAGAGGCGCAAGAGATCGAGACGATCGCGGGCAAGGGGCTGCGCGCTCGCGTCGGCGACTCCTTGCTACGAGTCGGCACCGTCGACCTTCTGACCGAGGATGGCTTCACGGTACCGGCTGACGCGACTGCACTCGCCCAGCGCCTCGAGGCCGAGGGAAAGACCGTCGTGCTCGTCCGCCGGGACGCCCGGGTGGTGGGCCTCCTGGCGGTGGCCGACGAGCCCCGTGTAAACGCGCGGGAGACGATCGCGGCACTGCGTCGACTGGGCATCACCGAACTCACCATGCTGACCGGGGACAATGCGCGCGTCGCCGGAGCCGTCGCGCGCGAAGTCCGCCTCGATGACTTCCGGGCCGCCCTCTTGCCCGAAGAAAAGCTCCAGACCGTCGAGGAACTCACTCGCCGGGTCGGCGATGTCGCCATGGTCGGAGACGGGGTGAACGATGCGCCCGCCCTGGCCCGGGCATCGGTGGGCATCGCCATGGGCGCGGCCGGCACCGACGTCGCTCTCGAGACGGCCGACGTCGCGCTGATGGCCGACGACCTCGGGGTGCTTCCCTTCACCATCGGCCTCGGTCGCCAAACCCGGCGCATCGTGACCCAGAATCTGGTCGTCGCCCTCGGGGTGGTCGCCGTCCTGGTGCCGCTCTCGATCCTCGGTCTGGCGAGCATCGGCCTCGCGATCGTCCTGCACGAGGGCAGCACCCTGGGTGTCGTCGCCAACGCCCTGCGCCTCCTGCGTTATCGCGGCTGAATCGGCGCAAAGCACGTCCGCACGAGTGCCCGTGGCCTCCCGCGTGGCTGCGGAGACGGGCGCCGCCACGGTCGACCGGTCGACCGGGCCTCGCGCCGTTCAGAACACCTGGTACTCGAAGGGAACTTCCTGCGGTGCCTCGGTTGCGAAGAAGAGCCACAGGGAGACCGCGGCATACACCAGGATCGAAACGAGGATGTACCAGCGATACTTCTTCAAGAGTTGGATCATCGCGATGGTTCTCCCTCGGCGAGGAACGCTCTCGTCGCGGCCGCGATCCTCCGATGCGCCGCGGCATTCGGATGGGCGTCGTCGCGGGAAACCCACAGGGACTGCGGCTCTGCGACGTCGGCGAAGGCCGGGGTCGTATCGAGGACCGGCACACCCCGCGTGCGCAGGAAGTCCGCGACCCGGCGATACTCCCGGGCAAAGGGGTAGTCCTGCAGTTCGTGCAGTTCCGGCAAGAGAACGACGCGAAGATCGACGCCCTGGCTGCGGCAGACCTCGATCAGACGGTCGAATGCCTCCTGGGTCTCCCGCCAGCCCGGCTGATCCTCCTCGTAGAGCGAAGCGTAGTACTCCCGATAGGTACGGCCCGGGAACCAACGGGCAGCTAGTTGCTTGAGGCGCGACCAGTAGAACGTGACGATGCGAAAGCGTGCGAGGAACGCCCACCGGGATCGGCGCGGCACCGGTTCGGCATCGTTGATGAAGTAGAACAGGACGACGAGATCGGGGCGGTAGGCCAACCCCTTCTCGAGGAAGAGTTCGACCTCCTGCGTCGTATTGTAGTTGCCCGTCCCGAAATTCAGCACCTCGGTCGGCCGCTGCGCGCTCAGGGACTCTTCGAGAATCTGCGCGAAGCTGTCCCGTTTCTCGACCCCCCACCCGAAGGTCAAAGAATCCCCGAGAAAGACCACCCTTCGGACTGCCTCTTCCCGGGGCCCGACCTCGTCATCGCGCAGGCCGTCGGCGTTGATCTCTACGTCCACCCCCATCAGGCGCGCACGGCCCCCCGGCCGGTGCACGTGGCCGATCCGTGGATTCGCCGAGGGCTGCTTGAGGAGGGACGCGTAGCGGGACATCTCGACGTCGTAGAAGATTCTCTGGGTGAGATAGGCGCGCAGCGTGATCTCACCCAGCACGAGGAAGACCAGAGCCGGTACGAACACCAGGACGAGGCCGCGAGCGATGCGGGCGATCCGCATGACGGCGGCTTCCTAACACGTCAGGGAGCATCCGTCTCGGCGACGCTCTCCGCCAATTCCTCCCCAACACTCGTTTCGGCACGGGCCACGGTGGCGGCAATGGCGACCAGTACGATGAACGCGCCTACGACCTGAAGCGGTGTGACGATCTCACCCAGGACGAGTAGGGCCGACGTGCTCGACACCACCGGGGTCGCCAGGAACATCATCGAGATCGAGAAGGCGCTGACGTGAGCGTGCGCCCAATTCGTCAGCACATGGCCAAGGGTGCCGGGGAAGATCGCGAGGCTGAGCAGAATGAGCCAATCCCATCCGGTGGGCGCTCCCAGGTCGGGTTGAACGAAGGCCGCGGCGGAGGTGATCACGAGGCCAGAGACCGTCGTCATCCCCACCACGTATTCCCAGGCGCCAACCCCGCTGCGCACACGCCGGGAGACCAGGAAGTAGCCCGTGAAGGCGAAGAGGTTCGCAAAGGCGAGGACGTCCCCCAGCGGCGAGACCGCGGGTGTGCCAGCCGAACCGATCACCACCAGAGCCGTCCCCGCCAGGGCGACCGCGGCCCAGCCGACGGCGCTGCGTCGCAGGGTCTCGCCGAACATCGGGCCGGCGACGAGAAGGACCAGAACCGGTTGCAGCGCGCCAATGATGGTGACGTTGGCGATGCTCGTGAGCTTGATCGCGTTGAAGAAGAGGATCTGGTGGATGCCGAAGAGGCTCCCGCCGGCCAGGCAACCGTAGAACCATTCGCGATCCAAGCGACGCCGCATCGCCGGGACCGCCAGCGCCGATAGCCACAACAGGGGGATGGCGAACCACAGCCGGTAGAACGCGACCACCAGCCCGGATGCCGACACCGTCTTGATCGCGACGGCGCTGTAGCCCCACATCGCGACGGCAGACGCGACCGCCGCAAACGCCCAGGCCTCCTTTCCTCCCTGTCCGGTCGTGCTTCCGGCTTCCTCGTCCACCCCTCTTTCGTATCGCTTCCCCTCGCGCGGAACCAGACGAGATGGCGACCTCTTCGGCGGCGTGGTTAGACGATCGTGGATGGAGCGCACGCCCGAGCCCGAACTCATGGACGACGCGGCGCAGGCATACGCCTATGCCACGGCAGATTTCAGCGAGCCCCACGACGCCTTCGTCCGGCTCCTGCGCGAGCGCTTCGCGGACCTGCATCCACGGCACATCCTCGACCTCGGCTGTGGACCCGGTGATGTCGCGCGACGCCTGGCAGGCGCCTTTCCCCAGACACGGATCCTCGGCATCGATGGGGCGCGTGCGATGCTCGACGCGGCTCGCTTCGTCTCCGGCCCGGCCGAATCCGCCGACCGCATCGAACTGCGCCTCGCCCATCTGCCCGGCGCAGCCCTTCCCGCCGAACCCTGGGATGCGGTGGTCTCCAACAGCCTCCTCCACCACCTCCGAGACCCGGCCACGTTGTGGAACACCATCGCGCAGCATGCCCCACGCACCGCCGCCATCTTCGTGATGGACCTCCTGCGGCCGCCAAGCCCGGCTGCAGTCCACGCTCTGGCCGAGCGGCATGCGACCGACGCGCCCGAAATCCTCAAGCGCGACTTCACCTCTTCGCTCCACGCCGCCTATCGTCCCGAGGAGATCCGGCATCAGATCGAGCGGGCCGGACTCGGCCACCTCCAGATCGAGGTGGTCAGCGATCGGCACCTCGTGGTCTGGGGAAAGCGGGAGGGCAAATGACCACCACCGGTCGGACCATGGGTCTCGGACTCTGCCTCGTGCTCACCGCCGGGCAGGTCGATGCCGCCGAAGCGGGAGGGCGCGCACGCTTGCGCAGTGCCCG
>JAPOLW010000237.1:0-5930 GCA_029976905.1 bacterium
GGCCGGCTGGCTCCGGGAGCGCGCGCGGCCTGGTCCGCTCCAGCTCTCGCTGACCCGCGTCCTCCCGCCCGCAGCCCGACCCCTCTGTTCTTTTGCCGACCCGAGCGAGATCAGGCATATGATCGGGCAGTCGGCGGTCGCGGCTCGTCGGGGTGGCGGTGCGCCCCGGACGGCGATGCCCGATCGGCGAGATGCAGCGGGGAGGCGGGGCAGCGCGTGGGTGACAAGGGGATCGGGGAGAGCAGGCTAGAGGCGCATGGCGCCGGTCCGGGCGGTTCCCGGGCGCGGCGGGCTCGCTTTGGATCCCGGGTCCGAGCGGCTGGGGCGTCTGCCGGCATGCCGTCGTGCCAGGATGGTGTGGCTCGATGACGGACCCCTCCGCGCCTCCTGCGCGTATCCTTTTGGTCGGGGGGAATCACGCCGCCGCGGTGCGGACGACCCTGGAGATCGAAGGCGCGGTACCAGGGGCCTCGGTTCGGCACGCTCCTACGATCGCGGCGGCCCGGGAAGCTCTTGCCGACGAGTGCTTTGCCGTCTGCGTGCTCGCCGATCAGTTCCCCGAACTGGATGGCCTGGCGGTGTTGCAGATGCTGGGAGAAGAGGAGCGTGAGGAGGCCGTCGTTTTCGTGGCACCCGTCGATGCGGTTGGCCGGGCCATCGAGGCCCGCCAGCGCGGCGCGTGGGACGGCCTGTTCGCAGCACCCGGCTACGAGCCCTTGCTGGCGTTGATGGTCCAGGGAGTCCTCGAGAGGCTGCGTCGGCGTTCGGTCCAGGCCGCTTTGCGCGAACGCCTCGTCTACGCGGAGCAGATCGCCTCGCTCAATACCGCCCTGGCCGGCATTGCCCACAATCTCAACGGACCGTTGACGACGGTGCGCACCTTCCTGGATCTGCTTCCGGAGCGCTACGAGAGCGATCGTGATTTCCGGACGCGGTATTACGAACTCGTGCTCGGAGAGATGGCTCGGGTCCGTGCGCTCATCGGCGGCATGATGCAGGCCATGGCGGCGCCGGGAGAGGGCGACGAAGTTTCCTGGGCCGTCTCCGACCTTCTTCGAGAGCTCGAGGCCTACGTCCGCGGAGCGGCCGGGGAGAAGGGGGTCTCGGTGGTGGTGGAGGCTTCCGGCGACCTGCCGTCTCTCGGGGTGGGCCGGGAAGCGGTCAAGCAGACCCTGGTGATCCTGCTCGACAATGCCGTGGCGTTCTCGCCCAGAGACGGAGTCGTAGGGGTCGCCGTGGGGCATTCGATGGGGCCGGCCGGGAGGACGCTCGTCCGGATCGAAGTCAGCGACCAGGGCCCGGGCGTCCCCGAGGCCGATCGCCAGCGGGTCTTCGAGCCGCTTTTTTCGACGCGCTCCGGTGGGTTCGGGATGGGGCTTTTCGTCGCCCGGTCGATGGCCCGGGTTCATGGGGGATCGCTCGAGCTCGACGCATCCCCGTCTGGGGGCGCCCGGTTCGCGCTGATTCTTCCCGGACGCTGAAGACCGCGCTGGTCGACCGGCGGTCTGGTTGGCAGGGATCGGCCCGGCGCCGTTGGGGCGCTCGGGTGATGCGCGTTCAGCGGGTGCCGTGCGCCTCCCTGAAATGTTCGAAGATGTCGCGAAGACTCCACTGCGGTACGAATCGCGTTGCGGATTCGAAACGACGGCCGGTCACCGTGCACGGGTATTTGATGAAGTCGATCGCCCCCGGTGGGACCGGGTACAGACCGAGCGCGAAGAGCCTTCGCGCCAGCGGTCGGAGCGCGATTTCCGGCAACGGGATTGCCGTGCTGCCCGATTCCTCGATCGCAACGCTCAACGGGACGGCGCCGGGCCCGGCGACGTTGAAGACACCGCGAATTCTTCGTCGAATCGTTTCGAGGATTGCGCGTGCAAGATCCTCTTCGTGCAGAAACTGCATCATCGGATCGAATCCGAGGATCATGGGGGCGAACCGTTGGCGGAGATAGCCGCCAATCGCACTGTGGACGGAATCACCCAGCGTGTTCACCGGGCGAAGGATCGCGGTCTGGACCTCGGAGTGTTGCCAGAGGAACGAGGAGCAGAGGGTATCTACTTCCGCCAGGTCACGCACCTCGGGGTAGGTGCGGCTCACGTTGAGGGGGAACTCTTCGTCCATGTAGTTCGGGTTCTCGGGCAGGGCTCCGTAGGCGTAGGCGCTGGAGACGACCACGAGTTGGCGGACACCGTATTGCGCGCAGTAGCCCAGGAGGAGGCGCGTTCCGGCCACGTTGACGCGGTGGCGGGTGATCAGGTCCGTCCGGAAGTGGCGCACGAAGGCGAGATGGACGACGATGTCTGGCCGTTCGCGGCGCAACACGTCCTCGAACTTGTGGCGCAGAAGATCGACGACGTACAGGCGCGGATCGTCGGGCCGCTGGGGAACCGGCATGGGTTCGCGATCCGCCCCGCAGACGTCGTATTCGCGTGCGGCCAGATGGGCCACGAGACGCCCCTGGCCCCCCGCGGCCCCAGTGATCAGGATCTTTTCCACCCGACTTCTCTATAGCGATCGAGCGGCGCGCCGTCGTGCGAGCGGGGGCGCAGAATTCCCCGGATCGACGGACGCCGAGATCGCACCGTTGGATCGAGCGACGAGATCGGGCGGGAAGGACGCCGCGGGCTCAGGCGCTTCGAGAAAATCGGCGCATGGTCGGGCCGCGAGACTTCCGATCACTACGGGGAAGGGCTACCGCGCGACCCGGTGGAATGGCCCGCTCGAGCAGCCGCCCCAGGGGATCCGTTCGATGCGCGTGCGGAGGAAGTCCACCATGGCGCCGACGGTAGGCGTCGAGGAGCTCCTCCGCGCGGGCCTCGGGATCGGACCGCTTCTCGAAGCGGATGCAGTGGGAGCGCGACTGCAGCCGTGGGTGCCGCAACGCCTCCCGGATGGCGTCCGCAAGCCCGGCCGGCGCAGCCCCAATGAACTGGACCGTGCGCACCAGGTTTGCGATCTCGAAGACGCCGGGATCGTCCGGCAGCGCGTCGAGCGTCGCTGGTGTGATCCGGGTCCAGTTGGGTGGCGTCGGCATGATGGGAAGTCCAGGCTGGTCGGGAAGCGGATTCCGTGCCACCGGACGCCTCTGGGGCAAGGACCTTTTGCGGGGACGCGGCCCCGCGTTCGTGACTCGATTTCGTCGGTCGTCAGGATCTCGTCACCGCGTGAGCGCCTCGTTCACGACGGCTGGCTTCGCGCCATAGTCGTAGAAGCCGCGCTTGGTCTTGCGACCGAGTTGGCCCGTGAGCATGAGTCGGCGCAGAACGGGTGGGGGAGCGAAGCGGGGTTCGCCGTACTCCTCGTAGAGGTTCGTCGCCATGTGGAAAACGACGTCGAGGCCGATGTAGTCCGCGAGCGTGAAAGGACCCATGGGATGGGCAGCGCCGTTGCACATCGCGGTGTCGATGTCGTCGATCGAGGCCGTGCCCCGGGACCACTCGTGCATGGCGTCGATCATGTAGGGCACCAGAAGCCGATTGACCACGAAGCCGGTCGAATCCTTCACGAGGACCGGCGTCTTGCCCAGAGCGGAGATGGCCTCGCTGACGGCCTGGGTCGCCGCCGGGTCGGTCATCAGCGTCGTGGCAATCTCGACCAATTTCATCGCCGGCGCCGGGTTGAAGAAATGAACGCCGAGGAAGCGTTGGGGGCGCTTGGTGGCCACTGCCATTTCGGTAATGCCGAGCGTCGACGTATTGCTCGAGAAGATCGCCCCGTCGCCGCAGATGGCGTCGAGACGATCGAACGCCTCGCGCTTGGTTCCCAGATCCTCGAGAATCGACTCGATGACGAGATCGACACCGGCCAATTGGTCGAGGCTGGTCGTCACGTTCAGACGCCCGAGGGCGGCGTCGCGGTCGGCGGCCTCCATGCGGCCTTTGTCGACGTCACGGCCGTAGGCTCCTTCGACGCGCTTCTTGAGCGCGTCGGTGTCCCCGGGAGTCGCCTTTACGAGCGTGGTCGGGAAACCGGCCTTCGCGGTCACCTGGGCGATACCGAGGCCCATCTGGCCTGCGCCGAGGACGCCGATGCTCTGAATCTTGGTCACACTCATGTCTGGTCTCCCTGGATGGAGCCCGGCGCCGCATGCGACGCGCGGAACGAAGAACGGGTAGGCCGTCTTTGGCCCACCGAATAGAACGAGGACTATAGGAATCGCCTCCAGGGTCGGTCAACTCGGGGCGGATCTCCCAGGTCGGACCTCCCACAGCGGGATTCCGACTGCTAAGGTAGGCGACCGTGGAACGAGATCGACCCTGGGTGATGCGCACGTACTCGGGACACTCCAGTGCCCGGGCGAGTAACGAACTCTACCGTCTGAACCTTTCAAAGGGGCAGACCGGGCTCTCGGTCGCCTTCGACCTGCCGACCCAGACCGGATACGACAGCGACGATCCATTGGCGGTGGGAGAGGTCGGCAAGGTCGGCGTGCCGATCGCCCACCGTGGCGACATGGCGCGGCTCCTTGACGGGATCCCGCTCGACCGGATGAACACGTCGATGACGATCAACGCCACGGCCGCCTGGCTGCTGGCCCTCTATGTCGCGACGGCGGAGCGGCAGGGAGTGGACCCGAAGGTCCTTCAGGGCACGACCCAGAACGACATCATCAAGGAGTACCTCTCCCGGGGAACCTACATCTTCCCGCCCGGGCCGAGCCTGCGGCTCACGGCCGACATCATTACCTACACCGTGAATCACGTTCCCAAGTGGAACCCGACCAATGTCTGCAGCTATCACCTCCAGGAGGCGGGCGCGACGCCGGTGCAGGAAGTGGCCTATGCTCTCGGGGCGGCGCTCGCGATCGTCGACACGGTGCGCGCGTCGGGCATCGTGGACGCGGCCACGGTCGGTCGCGTCGTGGGGCGTATCAGTTTCTTCGTGAACGCGGGCATGCGGTTCGTCGAGGAGATGTGCAAACTGCGCGCCTTCGGCCAATTGTGGAACGAATTGACCGAGGAGCGCTACGGGGTCACCGACCCAAAGATGCGACGCTTCCGCTACGGCGTTCAGGTCAATTCCCTGGGGCTCACCGAAGCGCAGCCCGAAAACAATGTTCCACGCATCGTCCTGGAGGCCCTGGGCGTCACCCTGTCTCGCGATGCGCGGTGTCGGGCCCTGCAACTCCCCGCCTGGAACGAGGCCCTTGGGCTGCCGCGTCCGTGGGATCAGCAGTGGAGTCTCCGGATTCAGCAGATCCTCGCCCTGGAAACCGACTTGTTGGACTATCCCGATCTCTTCGAAGGCAGCAAGGTCGTCGAAGAAAAGGTGGCCGAGATCAAGAGCGCCGCGATGGCGGAACTGCGAGAGATCCTGGACCGCGGTGGGATCGTGCCCGCCGTCGAGTCGGGTCTGGTCAAGCAGCGGCTGGTCCGCTCGCAGTTCGAGCGCCTGCGGCGCATCCAGTCGGGCGACCAGGTCGTGGTCGGTGTGAATCGCTTCGAGGAGACCGCGGACTCGCCGCTCGCCGCGCGGGGAGCCGATTCGATCCTCAAGGTCGACGAGGCGGCCGAGCGCGACCAGATCGAGTCTTTGCGGGCCTTCCGGTCCTCGCGCAATCAGAGTGAGGTCGATGCCGCCCTGACGGCGCTGCGTGACGCGGCGTCGGGGGCCGAGAATCTGATGCCGGCATCGATCCGGGCAGCGCATGCAGGTGTGACCACCGGGGAGTGGTCCGGCGTCCTCCGGGAGATCTTTGGCAGCTACCGCGCTCCCACCGGGATCGCGGCGAGCGGGATGAGCGGCTCGGAGGCGACGCCGCGACTCCAGACCCTGCGTGAGCGCGTTCAGGGATACGCGCAGGAGTTGGGCCGCCCTCCCAAGGTCCTCATTGGCTTCTGTGACATCTCCCCTGGTGTGTCAAGCAGCTTGGAGGCCGAACTCTCCCTTCGCAATGAAATCATTTGCGTGACTTTGATCGGGGGTGTTTG
>JAPOLW010000237.1:5938-6180 GCA_029976905.1 bacterium
CGAGGGCGTCGACCTCGTCGGGCTGAGCATTCTCTCGGGCTCCCATCTCACTCTCGTCCCCGAGGTCATCGACGGCCTCCGCGGGGAGGAGGGAGGCGACGGAATTCCGCTGGTTCTCGGGGGGATCGTCCCCGAGGAGGACGCCGATGCCCTGCGCGGTCGCGGCGTCGCCCGGATCTATACGCCGAAGGACTACGATGTCCTCGCCATCGTCGACGACATGGTCGACGTCATGGCCGAGC
>JAPOLW010000238.1 GCA_029976905.1 bacterium
AACCCGCCGCGATCCACCAATTCGTCGGTATTCGCCCGCAGCCTGTCCTTGTAGGCCGGCGACTCGATCTTCATTTCCACTTCGTGGGCGTCGAGGCCCACCTTCTTTGCCATCTGCCGTAGCACCTCCGATTCGGAGATGTCCTGCAAGCCGCCCCAATACGTCTCGAAGACCGTCCGCACCCAGGGGAGGAGAAGCCCCTTCTCCTCGGCCACGAAGCAGGCCCGCATCGCCCGGACGCTGTTGACCGGAAAGACGGGCGGCTGCCCGATTTCGATTCCGGCGAAGCGAGCCCAGTCGGCGAGGTCTTTCACGTAGTAGAGCGCCTTGCGCCGGGCTCCGCTCCCGTCCGCCTCCGTGAGGGCCGCCGCCATCCGACTCCGCTGCTCGTAGAGGTCCCGATTCACGGCGTTGAAGACCCCCCCCACCAGAATCGGGCGCCAGGATACCGTGGCTCCGGTGGCCCGCACGATGTCCTGGACCCGGTGGAAAGCCAGGTACGTCCAGGGGCTCGAGCAGTCGAAGAAGAACTCCAGGTGGGCCATCGTGCCTTGTGGGGTATCGGACGGGACCCGAAGGGTCGAGGGAGCAAAAAGTCGATTCCGTGCGGTTTGCCGCGGTGATAAGTCGCCTACAGCGAAAGACGTGGACTTCTACACCATGCCTGCTCAGCCAAGATCCTCCCTACGACCCCCGGTCCGGGTCGACCGCCGGCGTGTCCGCTTCTTTCTGTGTTTCTCGGCCCTGACCTGGCTCGCCGCCGCAGCCTACCACGCCTGGACCAGCCCGAGCCGCTCGGCCGGACTCGCCCTCGCCGTGGCGGGGAGCCTGCTCGCCCTCTTGCCCAGCGCCGTGTCGCGCCGCAACGTACAGGTGCGCCTCACCGGACACGTGGCCATCGCGCTCTCCCTGTTTGGGCTCACCGCGACGAGCCTGTGGTCGGCCGGGTCGGCCTCGCTCGAAGTGTGGCTCCTCCCGTTGGTGCCCCTGGCGGCCGCGGGTCTGCTTTCCATCCGGGCCTCCGTGGGCTGGGCCGCCGCGGCGGTCCTGGCCACGGCGTTGGTGCAGGTGCTGGGCTCCCGAACCGTGGCCACGACTGGATTCCCGCCGACCGAATCCGAACTCTTCGCTGGCCGCCTGTTGCTGATTGGCGGCATGCTGGGCTTCGGGATCATGGCGCGGCGGCGTCTCAATCGCCAGATGCGAGCATTGCTGCGACGCGGGGAGACGATCGCAGCACAGGCCACCGCCGTCCGCTCCGCCCGCGATGCGGCACTGCGCGCCAGCAGCCTGAAGGATGAATTCCTCAATACGGTGAGCCACGAGGTGCGAACCCCGATGGCCGGCATCCTCGGCATGACCGACCTTCTTCTCGACACCGATCTCGACCCACAACAGCGCGAGTTCGCGGAAAGCACCCGCCGCTCCGCCGACCGGCTCTTCGCCATTCTCGAAGACATGCTGGAGATCTCGAGCATCCAGCGAGGCGTGGCGACGGCCGAACGCGCCGACTTCGAACTGGCGCCCGCGATCCATGCCGCCCTGGCACCGGGACGCGAGCGCTCGGCGGCCAAGGGACTGGGCTTCGAGGTAGCTCTTGCCCCGGGCCTTCCGCGCTTCCTGCGCGGCGAGGCGCGCCGCCTCACCCGGGCTCTGGCCGCGATGGTCGACAACGCCGTCAAGTTCACGGAGGCGGGCTGGGTCTCGGTCCGGGTCGAAGCCCAGCCGCGGATCCCTTCGGGCCTCGACCTCGAAATCGTGGTCCGCGACACCGGTGTCGGTATTCCCGCCGAGCGGCGCGCGATCGTCTTCGAGGCCTTCGCCCAGGGGGACGCCTCCGCCACGAGTACCTACGAGGGCTCCGGTCTGGGACTGGCGGTGGCCCGGGCGATCGCCGACCACCTCGGGGGCGACATCACCTTCGAAACGGAGACCGGCCAGGGCGCGACCTTCCATCTGCGGGTTCCCGTCGAGCCCGCCTGGTCCGAGGTCGCCCGACTTCCGACCGGGCCCACGCCGCCTGCGATGCCCGAGCGCGAGGCGCGTCCCCATCTTCACGTCGTCCCCGATTCGCAACCGCGGCGGCAGGCGGGCGGCCGCGGCTAGCCGAAACGCCGCCGGCCTGCTTGCCTCCGACATCGCCGATGGCGATGCTTGCGCCGTGGCGAAAAAGCAGCCGACCTACCGGATCCGCTTCCTGAACGAAGGGAAGATCTTCGAACTCTATGCGAAAAGCGTGTCCCAGGGGGCCCTCTTCGGATTCATCGAGGTCTCGGGGCTCCTGTGGGGTCGAAAGTCGGACCTGATCGTCGATCCGACCGAACAGGACCTCCAGAACGAGTTTGCCGGTGTCAGCTGTATCCACGTCCCGATGCACTCGATCGTTCGCATCGACGAGGTCGACAAGAGCGGCGGAGCCAAGATCATCCCGCTCGCCGTCGGCAAAGACGCCCCGCCCTCGCCGACCATCCCTATCTACACGCCCGGTGGAACCGGGCCCGCAAGCCCGAAGAAGTAGCGCCGCTCAGGCCCGCACCCAGCGGGGCAGGAAGACGTCTCCGACCTCACAGTAGACTGCCCGGACCTTCTCTCCGATTTGAATCGTCACCGGGTCGATTTCGTCGAGGGCCCCTGCGGCGCCGGTCACCAGGTTCCCTACGAAGCGAATGGCGGGATCCTCCTCCAGCGACACTACCACCACGTTGTAGGGAGCGACCTTGGCGTAGGCCGGCAGCAGAGGCGGGTGCGGCACCACGAAGGACCATACGCTGCCGCGACCGCTCGTCGGCGCCCAGACCACCTCGAGCGAACGGCAGGCCGGACACATCGGCCGCGGCGGCATCCGTCGTCGTCCACACGAACCGCATTGTTGCACGGCGAGTTCGCCGCGGGCCGTCGCTTCCCAGAAGGGACCGTTCTCCGGATCCTCCGGATCGGGCAGTAGGAATTCGGTCTCCGCCATCTCGCCTACCTCCGCAGCAGTACGGCGCTGGTGGGAACCCCCTCCCCACTGGTCACGAGACAGCTTTCTGCCCCTTCGACCTGGGCGGTCGAGGTCCCGCGCATCTGGCGCACCCCTTCGAGGACGAGGTTGAAGCCGTGCACATAGGCCTCGGACATCCCTCCCCCAGACGTATTCGTCGGCAGGCGACCGTGAGGCCACTCGAGGGCGCCATTCTCGGTGAAGGCCGCCCCCTCGCCACGCGCGCAGAATCCGTAGCCTTCGAGGGAGAGGGGAATCAACGGGCTGAACGCATCGTAGAGTTGCGCGACCGGAACGTCGGCCGGCTTGAAATCGCTGCGCTCCCAGAGGAGACGGGCGCACGCATAGGACGGACCCACGAGTGGGTCGTCACAGAAGTAGTTCGTCATGACCTGGTGCTGCATGGGAATGCTCTGGGCAAAGGCGTGCACGTAGACCGGAGGCTGCGCGCAGTCGCGGGCGCGCTCGGCCGACACGAGAACGACGGCCAGGGCCCCATCGGTCTCCAGGCAGTTGTCGAAGAGACAGAGCGGTTCGGAGATCCAGCGAGCCGCGAGATATTGCTCGAGGGACAGCGTCTTTTCGTGCATCGTCGCGTTCGGATTGCGATTGGCATGCTTGCGGAAGGCGAGTGCGACGTTGGCGAGTTGCTCCCGGGTCGCACCGAACTCGTGCATGTACCGCCGCGTGAGGATCGCGATCTCGTCCACGGGGCGCAGCAACCCGAACGGCCGACTCCACTGCCAGTGCCCCGTGATCCGTTGCGACACCTGGGCCCAGGGCCGGCTCGTCTTGGCCGCGCGCTTGCGGGCACGCCAGGCCACGGCGGCGCGGCATTGCCCGGTCGCCACGGCGAGGGCCGCGTGCCCGACGACGCCACAGCCAGCACCCCCGCCGTAGCCAATCTCCCCGAAATAGGTGACGTCGCCCAGCCCGACGCTGCGCGCGACTTCGACCTCGCGCCCCTCTTCCATCGAAAACATTGCCAGGCCATCGATGTCACTGGGCGCGAGCCCCGCATCGTCGATCGCCGCGGAGATGGCCTGGCAGGCAAGCGACAACTCGGTGTCCTCGAGCCCTTTGGCGAAGCGAGTCTGGCCGATCCCGACGATGGCTGCCTTGTCCTGGATGCCTACCACGACACCGAGCAGATCACGACGCTCCCGGAAAGACCAGCCCGGCGCGCCGCGAGACCTCCCCCGGCTCTGCCGCTTTGCTCCCGCGACCCCCGGGGTTATGGTGCGCGGCGTGAAGAGGAAGATCGTCGGCCTGGTTGCCCTCCTGCTCTGGGCGGCGTGCTCGAGCACCGGCACACGGAGCCCGGAACCGGTTCCGGCCCGACAGCTCTTCGCGCGCGAGCAGCCCCTGGCACCGCGCGCCATCACCGCCACTCCCCCGCCCCCGCCGCACATCGACCCGCCGCGGCCTCCGGACCCGGGCGGCAACGCCCTCTGGCGAGCCGGCCACTATCAGTTCCGCAACGGACGCTACCTGTGGATCCCCGGTGCCTGGGTCGTACCGCCCCGGGCGGGCCTCGAATGGGTGCCGGGCTTCTACAAGCAGACGCGCGAGGGGGGGCTCTACATCAACGGGCACTGGCGCAAGACGTGAGCGCCGGGCGCCGCAGCAAGGCCACCACGGGGGCGGGACCACCCGCGCCCGGCGACGGCTGAAAACCCCATCCCGAGGCACCGATGCTTCTCGACGGCTCGCCGGCCTCGTATGCGCTCGTGACCGGAATCGCGACCGCAGCGGTGCTCTTCTTCGACGCCGCGCAATGGCCCGTCGGCCGGGCCATCGCCAAGACGACCGCGGCCTCCGGCTTCGTATTGATCGCGTGGGTCGGCGGCGCCCCGGAGACCCCCTCCGGCCGCTGGATCCTGGGAGGACTCCTTCTCTCCTGGGTCGGAGACGTCGCTCTGTTGGCACGCGCGCGGCCGAACCTCTTCCGCCTGGGCTTCGCGAGTTTTCTCCTGGGACACCTCGCCTACGCCGCCGCGTTCGCCGTGCGCGGCCTGGCCGCAGGCACGGCCGGCCTCGCCGCCTTGATCGCCCTGGCTCCGGCGGTTCTCGTCCTGGGGTGGCTGGACCCCCACCTCCCCGCCTCGATGCGCGCACCGGTGCGCGCCTACGTCGCGGTGATCAGCCTCATGGTGGTGCTGGCTGCCGCGACCGTGGCGCGAAACGGCGACGCTTCGATCTTCGCAGGGGCCTTCTCCTTCTACCTCTCCGACCTGGCGGTGGCCCGCGAACGCTTCGTGACGCGATCCTTCTTCAACGGAGTGTGGGGCAGCCCGCTGTATTTCGGCGGTCAGGTCCTGCTCGCCCTCTCGACGGCAGTCCGCTAGGAGGCGGCTTCCCGTATCCCCGGGGATCACTCTCTGCGCGCGTCCTGCTCGCCCTCTCGACGGCAGTCCGCTAGGAGGCGGTTCATGATGGATGGATTCGATTCGTTTGCGTTCACCCACGACGGTGTCGCGCGGGACGTCTTCACCCGCGGCCAGGGCCCCGGCGTGGTCGTCATGCACGAGGTTCCCGGGATCACTCCGGAGGTCGCCGCGTTCGCCCGCCGCGTTGCCGACGATGGGTTCGCGGTCTTCCTGCCCCACCTCTTCGGAACTCCCGGCCAGCCCCTCTCGGCCGGGTATGCCATCGGCCAATTGGTGCATTGCTGCATCAGCCGGGAATTCCATGTTCTGGCCGAGCGCGGATCGAGTCCCATCACCGATTGGTTGCGTGGCCTCTGCCGCGAGGCGCAGCGCCGCTGCGGTGGACCCGGCGTTGGCGCGATCGGCATGTGCATGACGGGGAACTTCGCACTCGCACTCATGGTCGACGAGGTCGTCATGGCTCCGGTTCTGAGCCAACCCTCGCTCCCCTTCCCGCTGAATGCCGCCAAGCGCGAAGCCCTCCACCTCTCCGATGAGGACCTCGCGGTCGTGCGACGCCGGGCCGCCTCCGGTTGTGGCGTGCTCGGCCTGCGCTTCACGGGTGATCGCATGGTGCCCGGCGAGCGCTTCGAGCGCCTGCGCAAAGAGTTGGGGGACGGGTTCGAGGCCGTGGAGATCGATTCCTCCCCGGGCAACCCCCATGGCATTCCGGCGTCGGCCCACTCGGTCGTGACCACCGACCTGATCGACGACACCGTTACCCCAATGACCAACAGACTGTGGAAGAAGTCTGACACCTCTATCCG
>JAPOLW010000239.1 GCA_029976905.1 bacterium
CTCGTACTCGGAGGATGCTCCGCTTTGACCGGTTCGGGTACGGCCTCGAATGCTACGTCGCTGGAGGATGACGCCGACGTCTCGACGGCATCCCGCGCACGCCCCGCGGCTTCCGATCAGCCCCCGATGCCCAGAGCAGGCGCGCCGGTGCCCTCCCGCGAGGGTCTCGACCCCTCCGCCACCGGCGCAGTCCCCGGTGGCGACTCGAGGCTACTTGAGATTCGGGGCAAAAACGTGCTTTGTATTTTCTACCTTCAACAACCCGAATGGCTTCTTGAAGCGCGTCCGATGATATGTCGCGGGCGCATTCCCGCGATACGGTCACACCAGGCTGGAGACTGAACCTTGTTCAAATTGAAGAGCACTCGAAAGATCACCTTGATCCTGGCGGGGTGCGCCATGGTCTTCAGCTTGTCGGCCATCACTGTCGTATCCGGGGCGAAAGAGATGGGGCCCCAGCGCAAGGGGCAGACGGTCGACGAGCTGACGCCCGAAGAGCGCGATCTCGTCAACCGCTTCTACCACCTGTTTACGAACAAGACCCGCGGCGTCATGGTGAGCAAGTGGTTTGGCATCCTGACCTGGCAGCATCCCTTTGATTTGTGGGTCACCCAGGAAATCATGACCGAAGTGGCGCCGGATCTGGTCGTCGAAGCCGGGACGTTTCGCGGCGGGAGCGCGATCATCTGGGCCATGATGCTCGAACACATCAACCCCAAGGGTTCGGTGGTGACGATCGACATCGAAGACAAGCGCGTCCCCAAGGCGAAGAACATGCCGATCGCGAAGCGAAAGGTGGAATTCCTCCACGGGAGCTCGACCGCGCCGGACATCGTCGCCAAGGTGAAGAGTCGCGCGGAGGGCAAGAAGGTGCTCTTGATCCTCGACTCCCTTCACACCCGAGACCACGTCCTCGATGAGTTGCGGGCGTACTGGGAAATCGTCCCGGTCGGGAGCTACATCATCGTGCAAGATTCGGTGATCGGCGGGCACCCGATCGCGCCAGGGCGAGGCCCTGGTCCCTGGGAAGCGGTTGCCGACTTCATGAAAGAGAACGATCACTTCGTGATCGACAAGAAGCGCGAGCGATTCCTGCTGACCAACAACCCGAACGGATTCTTGAGGCGCGTCAAGTAGCCTCTGCTTCGAAGCGATCTGGCGTTGACCGCCCCAGAGCAGGCGCGCCGGTGCCCTCCCGCGAGGCCTCGACCGCTCCGCCACCAAACATGCAGAGAATCCCGAACCATTTTCCCTACAACAGATCATGGTCCCCTCGTCTCAACTATGGACTCCAAGTTCCTGCTCCGTGCCACCGAGCGAAAGCCAGAACCAAACGGACGAAACCCCGTTCATTGGACGGGCCGAGCCCCTGCGACAGGTCGAGTCGCGGCTGCGCGAGCTTCGCAACGGAGACACCTCGCTCGCTCTCATCACCGGCGAGCCGGGTGTCGGCAAGACGTCCCTCGCACGCGAGGTGACGCTGCGAGCGGGAGAGTCGGCCGGGGTGGTCTGGGTGCGCTGCTGGCCCGACGAGGGCGGCCCGGCCTTCGTCCCCTGGAGCGACGTCGTGGCACAACTCCTCGACCCGGCGGGTCCGGCACTGGACGCGGCGCATGCCTCCCGACTGGCAGGACTTCCCGGCGGAGCGTCGTCGTCCGAACCAAGCGCGTCGCCGAGCCTTCGCGACCGGGCCCACGCTCTGCGCGAGGCCATCGACGACCGCGGGCCCACGATTCTCGTACTCGACGACCTGCACACGGCCGATCGGCCGAGCATCGAACTGCTCGCCCGCATGGCGCAAACCACCGGGCGCTCCGGTCTGCTCCTCCTCGCAACGGCACGCACGCAGGAGATCGAAACCGATCCGACCCGACGCGAAGCGTTCGGCACCCTGCTTCGCGTCGCCCACCACGTTCCGCTCGCCGGATTCGACGCCGAGGAGATGGCGACGTTCTGCGAGTCGCGCCGTAGCGGGCTGCGCCCCGGCCGGGAGGAACTGGATTCCCTCGCCGCCTCGACCGGTGGAATTCCCTTCCTGCTCGAGGAGGCGCTTCGCGGCGCGAACTCCGAAACCAGTCTCGATGAAGTCGCCACCCGCCTCTCTCTGGGCTCGCGACTCTTCCTGCAGGGCAGACTCGACAGTCTTTCGCCTGAAGCCCGGACGCTTGCGGGCTTCCTCGCCGTCTACGGATCACGCTTCTCTGCCACCGTCGTCTCCGATCACCTTCCCGGTCGTGAGACGAAAGCGCTCGAGGGGCTCGGCGAAATGACGGACCTCGGCATCCTCGTTCGTGATGGCGGCGGATCGACCCAGTACCGGTTTGCGCACGATCTCTACCGCGAAACGCTCCGGGACGAGTTGTCGAACGAAACGCGTCACGCACTTCACCTCGAAATCGCCGAAGGGCTCATCGCCACCGCACGAAAGACGGTCGGCAACGCAACGACGATCGCCCATCATCTGCGCGAAGCCCAGCCCCTGGGCGACGTCGCCGTAGCCGGCCAGTGGGCGCGCCGGGCGGCCGACGCGTGCATGGACGCTCCGAGCGCTCCGCAGGCAATTGCGTGGCTGGAGCTGGCGATCGACTGCGATCGCCGGGAGCGCCGCTCACCCGAAGCGCCCTCGGCACTCCTGCAACAGCTCGCGCGCGCGCATTCCCTGGCGGGGGACGACGACGCGGCCGAGCGGCTGCTCGTCGAGCTGATCGATCAAGCGGCGGGAACGGGCGATCCGACCCAAACGGCGCAAGCCACGCTCCTGCTCGCCGAGATCCGACCCGCGCGAGGAAGCACGGACCTCGGCCTGGTCGGTCTGGTGGAAGACGCCCTGGCCGGGCTCGGCCGACGAAGTCCGCGGCTGCGAGCCGGCCTGCTCGCCCGGCTGTCGACCGCGCTGTACTTCGAAGACCTGAAGCGAAGCCGCAAGCTTGCCGACCAGGGCCTTCAGCTCGCGCGCAGCATCGACGAACCTCTGACCCTCTGCAACGCACTCGCCTCGGCCCGGACCGCCCACTGGGGCCCCGATCAGCCCGAGCTTCAGCTCGATCTCTCGAGAGAGTTGCTCGCAACCGCCCGCAACGTGCGAGACGACGTCTACCTCCGCACCGCTTTCCACTGGCTCGCAACCGACCTGCTCCGACGAGGCGCACGACTCGAGCTCGACGACCTGCTGCGCGGCTGGAGAAAGGACGCAACCGGCGCGGTCGACCGACGCCCGATGATCCTGCTCGAGTTTCTCGAAACGACGCGCGACCTCACGGCGGGACGTCTCGACGAAGCGGAGAAGCGCAGCGAGCGACTGCAACGCGAACTCGAAGGATTCCCGGCCAGCTCCTGGAGCGAAAACCTCCTACAGTTCGCGGGCGTGCAACTCTTCGCCATCGCCCGCGAGCGGGGCCGTCTCCAATCGCTGGAGCCGGGAGTGCGGGGCTTCGCCGAGCAGTACCCCAACCTGCGCATCTGGCGCAGCGGCCTCGCGGTTCTGCTCGCCGAGACCGGCCGCGCCGAGGAGGCTTTCCAGGAGCTGGAATCTCTGGGCGAAAACGACTTCCAGTCCCTCCCGCGGGACGGCAATTGGGTCGCCACCGTCGCCAACTGCGCCGAGGTGGCCGGCCGCACGAGAGCGACGCGGCACGCACGGCAACTGCACGCACTCCTCGAGCCGCTGAAGGAGTTCCACGTCGTCATCGGCATGGGCGCCGCCTCCTGGGGATCGGTGCACCATTTTCTCGGGGTCCTGGAAGAAGCGCTCGGCGACGCCGACGCCGCCGTGAAGAGCTTCCAGCGAGCCATCGCCGCGAACCAGGCAGCCGGCGCTTTCGGTCTCGCCGCCTACGACGACATCCACCTGGCGAGCCTCCTCGGCCGACAGCCTGAAACATTGGCCCGCGCGCGGGAGATCCTGTCCGAGAGCGAAGACGTCGCGAGTCGCATGGGCTCGGTGCGCCTGACCCAATGGATCGAGACCGTCCGTGCCCGTCTCGACGACGAGGAGACCACACCCGCGCGTTCGCCCGCGCGGGCGAGCCGCCGCGCTCTGTTCCGCCGCGAAGGTCAGCTCTGGGTCGTCGGAGTGGATGGAGCCCAGAGCCGCCTTCGCCATCGACGCGGGCTTTCGCAACTCTGGAGGCTTCTTTCCTCTCCCGGCGTCGACTTCCTCGCTTTCGATCTCGTCAACGAAATCGATTCGACTTCCACCGGCCAGGAACCTCGTGCGACGCAAGCGCGCACCGGCCCGCTCGAAACCGCCGACGAGCTGCTCGACGACCGCGCTCGCGCGGAAATCCGCGCGCGACTCCAAGCATTGCAGGAACAGCGGCAAGAGGCCGAAACGATCCGGGACCATGGCCGGGCGGAGGCACTACGCTCCGAGGAGGAAAGCCTTCTCGAAGCTCTCCGCCGGGCGACGGGCCTCGGAGGCCGCTCGCGACGGACCTCGTCGGCCGCCGAGCGCGCGCGCATCAACGTGACGCGCACCCTGCGCGGAGCGATCCGCACGATCGGGGACGAGGTCCCCACGCTCGGGGCCTACCTCGACCGTCATATCGAAACCGGCCGTACGTGCCGCTACGAGCCCGATCCGGTCGCCCCGCTTCACTTCGACCTCGACTGACGCCCCGGGAGCCTGGCCCCCGATCCGGGCCTCCCTCACCGCGCCCGGCGAGGTGGGGACGGTCGCGGGGCGCGCTCGTCTCGCTCCGTGAGAGGGCCAGGGGCATCCGCCGGGGGCTCGGCCCGCGGGATCGAATCCACCAGGAGCTGGCGGATCCGCGCAATGCGCTCGCGGCGACGCTCCCGGTCCCGCGCCAGAAGCCGGCCCAACGTACGACGATCCATGAAGAGGAGGCGTTCGTTGCGAGCGAACATCGTTCCTCGCTCCGAAAAAAGTGCCCCGAGAGCAAATTTTTTCTCAGAACGAACGATGTTCGCTCAAAACGAACGCCGCTCGGGAAAGGAACACCCCAAAGCGTCCACCAAATGGCCCGTTTTCCCTGGCCCGAGAATGGAGACTCCGACCATGGTCCTCGAAAACCGCACGATTCCTCGTCGTCCACACCTCCTTCCCCACGTCCTCGCGCTCTCCGTGATCCGCGTGGCCAGCGCGTTCGCCCTCGCCGTGATCTTCGTGGCCGGCGCGTTCGCGCCCGCCGCGGGCGCGGCCGTACCCGAGGCGGCCCGGGAGGCCGGCGTCGGGAGCAGCGACTGGCAGGGCATCCTCGCCGCGCGCGAGCGTGCCCGCCACGACGTGTGGCCCGAGGCGGACGGGGACGGACACGTGGCGGCCAATCCGGGCCAGCAATTCGAGGCGAGCTTCGACGGCCGCGGCTTCGAGGTGTCGCCGGCCGACCGGGCCTGGAGTTGGGGTCTCGACCTCGTCGCCTTCGGCTTCGCGGGAAGCGAACGACGGGTCGGTACGCCCGACGCGGTGCGCACCGAAGGACAGCGCGCCACCTACGCGTGGGGCCATGACCTCGAGGAGTGGTACCAGAACGACGAGCGCGGACTCGAGCACGGCTACACCGTCGCGCGACGTCCCGAGCGCGAAGCCGGCGCCGGCGACGAGCTCGCCGTCACCCTCGCCGTCCGCGGCGGACTTCGACCGGCCGTCGACGAGAGCGGACGCGACGCGATCTTCGTCGACGCCTCGGGACGCCAGGTGCTGACCTATGCCGGCCTCAAGGTCTTCGACGCCGACGGGCAAGACCTCCCGGCGCGCTTCGAGACGCGCGGCGCAGAGCTGCGCGTCCTCGTCGACGAGCGCCAGGCCCGCTACCCAGTGACCATCGACCCGCTCGTGCAGCAGGCGTACCTCAAGGCGTCGAATACCGATTGGGAGGACTCTTTCGGCTATTCCGTGGCGATCTCCGGCGACACGATCGTCGTCGGGGCCAAGGATGAGCGCAGCGCGGCCACGGGCGTGAACGGCAACGAGGCCGACAACAGCGCAGAATTCGCCGGCGCGGCCTACGTCTTCGTGCGCAGCGGCGGAGTGTGGACCCAGCAGGCGTACCTCAAGGCCTCGAACACCGGGAACCGCGAGTTCGGCAGTTCCGTTGCGATCTCCGGCGACACGATCGTGGTCGGGAATTTCCGGGAGGCCAGCGCGGCCACGGGCGTGAACGGCAACGAGGCCGACAACAGCGCAGAATTCGCCGGCGCGGCCTAC
>JAPOLW010000023.1 GCA_029976905.1 bacterium
GATCCCGCCGACGTCGAGCAGCTCCGTGCCCTCGGCTACCTCGAGTGAGAGGGCGCCCGCTCGCGTTTCCGACCGGGCCGGAGGGAAAGGCGCCGGAAGACGCCTCGTAGGAGGACGATGCCGCCGATGCACGCGAGGTGCTCCCCCGGGTCGTCGGCGGCGATCGCGCCTGCTTCCCGGGGAGGCGCTGGCGCTTCTGTGCGCATGGGCGAGAGGCCGGGAGGAGGAGAAGCGAGGCAAATCCTGGATCAAAATTGGCGGCGATTTTGCGCCCAACAGCGCCCGATACGGACGCCTTCCGGCGTCTCCTACGTGCTCGAGAATCGGGAAACCATGATGCGCATGTTTCCCGAGCTCTTCATCGAGCAGGCGGTCCCCCGGTCAAGAAGTATCCCGAAGCCTTGCGGGAAACGCCGCGAAGCGTCGCCCCCTCCCATCTCGCGGTGGAACCAAAGATCGTCGTAATGACGCCTGGTCCGCACGATGGTGCCTACTTCGAACATGCATTCCTCGCGGACCAGAGGGGCGCCGAACTGGTCGAGGGAAGAGACCGGATCGTCGCGGATGGGGCGCTGCACAGGAAGACGACACGGGGCGTCTCTCGGGTGGACGTCCTCTATCGAAGGATCGCTGACGACAAGGCCCTCTACGTCTCGATGCCGGAGATCATTGAATTCTACACGGGACGTTGACCCGGGCCCGGGCGGAATAGGCTCGCCTCAGTCCTGTGCCGCGCCCGTGGAGAGGCTCGCCTTGGCCGGTTCGGCTGCCTTTGAAGGCGCCCTCTGCGTGTCGCTGCGTTTGCGGTAGTAGCGATTCGTTTCGTCGAAGGGCAGGTAGCGTTCGATTTCTTCGTACCCGTGGCGCTCGAGCAGAGCCTTGACGTTGCGCCGGCCCCCCTCCGCGACGATGAGTTCGGGTTGGAACCGGGCGAAGTCGAATCCGCGCAAGGCAGGCAGTTCGAATCCTTCGATGTCGAGGGAAAGCAGGTCGATGTGCGTCATTCCCTGTGCGTCGAGAATCTCGGTCAGGGTTGCCGCCGGGACCCTGACCTCTTCGACCTCGAGTTCGCCGCCGAAGTAGTCGGCCGTGGCTCTCTTTTTCACGGCAGAGGAGAGTCCCTTGTTCTGAGAGCGGTAGAAGGTCCCGAACCCCTGATGTTTGTCGGTCACCATGAAATTCAGGAAAGGCGAACCGGGGCGCGTTTCCTTCCATGCGCTGGCGTAATCATTGAGAGCGTCGATGCCGATCCCGGTCCAGCCGAGATGGCGCTCGAGGTAGTAGGTGTTGTTTGCGCGGATGGGCCAGGCACAACCCACGTCGACGAAGACGCCGTCACGGCGATCCTGGAAGAAATCACGAATGAGCAACTCTTCATCGAATACCGTGTAGAGGCTCTTTTCCTTCAAGATATCAGTGCGCCCGGGCAAGGCGCGCAGGCGGGCCCGGGTCTCACGGATCTCGTCCTGCAGATGGAAATAGTTCGGCGAAGAAGTAGCGTCCTCGCCGCTTGCCCCCCCGGGCGCCGATGGCTCCTTCTCGGGCGTTGGGGAAACGGCTGGGGCTGACGCGCGCTCGTCGGCCTGTGCAGGTCCGCATGCAAGGAGTCCGACAAGCGCGCTGCAGAGAAGACCGGAGAGGCTGTTCCGCAAACGCATCTGGTGATGGTAGAGGGTTTGCGAGGGAAAAGGAACCGTCGCCGCCGCGCGGGAGTCCTGAGAGAGCCACGGCGGGCGGCCCACGCGCTTCGGACGCGCCTCCGTCTACTCGAGGTAGCCCAGGGCTCGGAGTCGCGCGGCGTCGGACTCGGAGAGGGTTGCCGACTGCTTTCCGGTCGCGGCAAGCGAAGACCCGAGTTGGTCCATGCGTGCCTGATGCTCGGCGACGATTCCGGGGTGGCTGTCGGAAACGTCGCGCTTCTCGCCAGGGTCGGTCTGGAGATCGAAGAGCATCGAGGTCTTGCCGTCCCGGCGTCGGGTGCTCTTCCAGCGTCCGCGTCGGTACGTCTGGAAATCGTGTTCGCTCACGAAGAGCTCATCGCGCTCGGTGTCCCGGGGAGGAGGCGCGACTGCTCCGGCGGCTTGCAGGAGAAGACCGTAGAGGTCCTGCGAGCGCACGAGGGCTTCGCCTTCCTGGAGGAGGGGCTGCGAACTGACGAGGGGGACCCGCAAGACCGGCTCGAACGAGGGGTTCCCGAAATGCGCTCGGGCCTGGGTCTCCAGAGCGTGGGTCTCGTACAGCTCTTCGCCGTGATCGGACGTCAGGACGATCAGCGAATCGCGAAGCAAGTCTTTCTCCTCGAGGGCTTCGAGGAGTCGGCCGATGTCTGCGTCGAGGAGTTCGACGGCTTTGGCGTAGGGGCGTTTGAGCACGCCATATTCGTGCACGTCGATGTAGTGGACGTAGACGAAGAGGGGTTGGTCTTCGGGTTGTGCCTCGAGAACCTTCAGAACCTCCGCATTGACCTTCGATGCACGGCGAGAAATCGCGAGCCGTCTTGGCAGCGCATACCGCCGGTTCCGGTCGGGAGGGAAGGGCGCGCGGGCGACTTCGCGCCACTCGTCGAATCCCCGCCGGTAGCCGCCGGGCTCGTAGAGCAACTCGTTCGCGACGACGCCGATGGTCCGGTACCCGAGCGCGCGCATGCCCTCGGCCAACGTGGGCAGGGAGGAGGGGATGCAGTCGTCGTCGGCGCCCCGGGCGAATCGCGTCAGGCCGCACCAGGTCTTCCCGTTCCAGTCGAGGCGGTCGCCGTCGGTCCATTCCAGGCTGGGCGTCCTCCCGGTGAAGAGGGCTCCCATCGACATCGTCGTCTGATGAAAGGAGGAGACCGCCTCCGCAATGACCTGGCCTCGACGAGCGATCCGGTCGATGTTCGGGGTCCGCACGCTCCCCCCGTGGGCGGACACGTGGTCGCGTCGGAGGGTATCCACCACAAGGAGGAAGATGTTCCTGGGTGGCTCCGGCTCCGGTTCTGGTATTGGCCGCGAGCAGTTCGCGGCCCCCAGCGCGAGTGCCAGCAGAAGCATCGTGCGGGCAGGGATCTGCCCAGTTTGCCGTCGATGTCTGCTGATCCCGCTTCCCATCCCGTGCCTTCTCGATGGCTCTTTCGCAATCGACGCGACGAGCGACCGCGTCATCGCCCCCGTTTCTACGTCGCGCGCGGCACGTCGTGCAACGAAAAAGGGCGAATCGCCGCGCCCCGGGAGGTGGAAGAGGCGGCAGGCCCGCGTGGGCGGCGCTCTGTCTACCCGCACCATGACCATGGACAGAGGCACGGCACCCACCGGACTGGATGCTTTCCGGAGACGGCCCGCCTTGCGCTCCCAAGAGGGCTGGTAGTAGGTCTGGACCGCGTGTCGCGAACTCCTGGCGCCAATCACCCCGAACTCTCGGTGGTGGTTCTGATGCGAGACCACTATGGCGCGATTCGACCGCTCGTGCGGGCGCTACGAAGACAGACGGCGAGAGAGAAGATCGAGGTCGTTCTCTGTAGTCCCGGTTCTGGGAGGATCGCGGTGCCGGTGGCCGACTTCGACGGGTTCGCGGGCCACCGGAACGTCGCGCTCGAGAGTCTGCGCTCGACCGCGGCGGCCCGCGCGGCCGGGGTTCGCGCGGCCCGGGGGCAGATCGTTGCCTTTGCCGAGGATCATTGCCTGCCGCATCCGGCCTGGGCGGAGGCGATCCTCGATCGACATCGCGAGGCGTGGAGCGGCGTCGGGCCGGTCTTTCGAAACGGAAATCCGGGCAACCCGGTGAGTCGCGCCAATTTCCTCATCGAATACGGAGATTGGGCGGCGCCGCATCCGGGTGGCGAGATCGACCACATCCCGGGGCACAATAGTACCTACAAGCGTGATGCGCTGCTCGAGTATGGAGCCAACCTCGACTCCGTACTCGAGTCCGAGAGCCCCATGCAATGGGAGATGCGAAGCCGCGGGCACCGCTTCTTTCTCGAACCGCGGGCTCGCGTTCATCATTGGAACTTCTCGCAACTGGGCTCCTCCCTTCGTTTGCGATTCTGGGGCGGGCGCCTTTTTGCGGCGAACCGGGCGCGCACCTGGGGCCGGGCCCGGCGTGGCTTGTATGCGCTGGCTTCACCCTTGATTCCGGTGCTCCGGTTGCGGAGGTTGCTGCGCGCCGCCCGGCGGATGGAAACAGACGGCAATCGAGACGGTACGCTCTTGGTTGCGGTTCTTCTTCTCTTGGATGGGCTCGGAGAATTGGCCGGTTACGCGCTCGGGCGGGGTGCGGCCATGGATCATCTCTCCGATTGGGGAGAGTTCCGCCGTGATGATTTCCTGCTCCCCGAAGAACGGGCGGCGCTCGGGAACGAGACGGCTCCGGCCAGGGAACTTTAGGTCGATGGCGCTACCGACTTTCCTGGTCCTCGGGGCGCAGAAGGCCGGGACGACTTCCTTGCACAACTATCTCGCCCAGCATCCGGACATCTTCATGAGTTCGGTGAAGGAGCCCCATTATTTCTCCCTGGGCGATGCCGGGAGGCCACCGCCATCGCGGGGGTCCTTCGTCGCGGAGTCCCTCTCCGAGTACGAGCGGCTCTTCGACCGGGTGCGGGGGGAAGTGGCGGTCGGCGAATCCTCGACAACCTACCTCGATAGTGCGCGGGCCGCCCAGCGCATCGCCGAGCAGATCCCCGATGTGAAGTTGATCGCGATCCTCCGTGACCCGGCCGGGCGCGCCCATTCGCAATACGTGTTCAATCGCAAACGCATGGTCGAGGATGCGCCGACCTTCGCCGATGCGTTGTCCCGAGAACCGGTGCGTCGGGTGGCTGGACGGGGTGCCCGCTTTGCCTACCTCGCCAAGGGCTTCTACGCCGGGCAACTCGAGGAGTATCTACGCTACTTCGATCGCTCGCAGATTCGGGTCTTCCTCTACGAAGATTTCTCAGATGAGCCGATGGCTTTGCTTCGCGACATCTTCCGCTTCCTCGGTGTCGACGATGGTTTCGTGCCCGATATGCGCCTCCGCTACAACGTCTCGGGCGTACCGCGGAACACGACTGCCGCAGCCTTCCTGCGCCTGCTCAAGCCGGTGCGGCCCTTCCTCGAGGCGTGGACCCCCGCCGCGTTGATGAGCCGGCTCGGCCGGCCCTTGATCGTGCCGCAGCGTGAGGACCTTTCTCTGCGTCGGAAGTTGGTGGAGGAGTACCGCGAAGACATCCTCCGGCTCGAAGCCTTGATCGGTCGCGATCTCTCCGCGTGGAGGTCCTGAAATTGTCCATTCGTGACGCACGACACCTGGCCGAGGGTGCTCGACTGGAGACTGACGTCTGCATCGTCGGGGCGGGGGCGGCCGGACTGGCCGTGGCTCTGGAGCTCGAAGGCGCTCCTTTCGATGTAACGCTGCTCGAAAGTGGCGGGTTTGGTCGAGAGCCGGATGCCGACGAACTCGACCAGATGGAGAGGGTGGGGCTTCCGTTCCGGCTCGACACCGACGTCCGCCATCGTGCTCTGGGGGGAACGACGATTGCATGGGCGGGCCGTTGCGCGACTTTCGACGAGTCCGACTTCGTGGAGCCCGCGGGCGGCGGACGGGGAGGTTGGCCCTTTGGCGCCCCGGAGATCGAACGATTCCTTCCGCGCGCCCGGGAATTCCTCGGCCTCGAGCAGACCGATGGGCTGGGGGCGGAGTTCTGGTCGGGGGACACTGCCTTCGAAGCTCTCCGGGGCGCGGAGATAGAACCGAGGATCCATGTCTTCACACGCACACCCGACCTCGGGCGACGCTACCGGCGGGCTTTGGAACGCTCGCGCACGACGACGGTCTATCTCCATGCCACGGTAGGGCGGCTCGTCGCGCCGGCGAACGGAGATGCCGTCACCCATCTCGAGGGTTGGAGCGCACCCGGCCGGGGATTCCGCATCGCCGCGCGGGCCTGGGTGCTGGCCTGCGGCGCACTGGAGAACCCCCGACTTCTTCTTCTCTCCAACGACCATCGTCCGGCCGGACTGGGCAACGATCACGATCTGGTGGGCCGCCATTACATGGACCATCCGCGCGGCGACGGAATCGGACGTCTCTTCCTCGACCGCGCGCATCCGCTTTACGCCGAGCTGGTCGCGGCGCTTCTGCCCGGTCACGAAAAACAGGTGAACGGATCGATGCAACTCGCGTTCGCCATGCGCTCGGACCTGCGCGCTGGAAAGGGGCTCTCGAACGCGGTTTCCTTTTGCTACGGCGCGGCGACCGAGCGTGTCGCTCGTCTACGGCCGCCCTGGGACCGATTGATCGAGTTCGGAAGGTCTGGCCGGCGTAGCACGCACTTTCGCGCCGACGTCACTGCGCTGGCCAAGGAGGCGCCGCTGCTGGCGTCGGCGGCCTGGCAGCACTGGCGACGTCGCCCGTTCGAACTCGATCACCTCGTCCTCGTGGACCAGGTCGAGCAGATGCCGGATCCTGACAGTCGGGTACTTCTGTCCGAGCGGCGGGACCGGTTCGGACAAGCCCTCTTGCGACTGGATTGGAGGATCGATCCGGGCGTGACGCGAAGCCTGCACGAACTCCACCGTTCGATTGCCGAGCATGTTCGCAGGACGGGAATTGGTCGGCTGGAGAGTCGACTTCTCGACATCCCGGAGTTCTCGCCCGAGTACACCGAATGCGCTCACCCCATGGGGACGACGAGAATGGACGCCGATTCCGGACGCGGCGTCGTCGACGAGAACGGTCGGGTGCACGGCCTGGGCAATCTCTTCGTGGCCGGGAGTTCGGTCTTCCCGACCGGAGGCAACGCGCCGCCCACGCTCACGTTGAGCGCACTCGCCATCCGTCTTGCCGATCATCTCCGTCTCGAGTGGAAGCGGGCCGGCGCGATCGAGCCGGCCGTCCTCGAGGCTTCGGCATCAGCTTCCTCCGCGGAACCAGTCGGAGAGCCTGCGTGGTCGATCGTCATTCCGACCCTGAACCGACCGGACGCGATCGCAACCTGTCTCGAGTCGATCGCGGCCATGCAGTCACCGGCCGGCGGGTTCGAGGTCCTGGTCGTCGACGATGGAAGCGATCCGCCGCTGGAGATCGAGCGCACGAGGTACGACCGGCTCGACCTGCATCTCCTGCGCCAGGAGAACGCCGGCCCGGGGGGTGCTCGCAATCTCGGCATGGCGCGGGCCCGCGGGCGGTGGGTGGCCTTTACCGATGACGATTGCCGCCCTTCGGTCGACTGGTTGGTCGCACTCGCCCGCCGCGTCGAAAGTGCGCCCGACGTATTGGTCGGCGGGCGCATTCTGGCCGCAGGGCCGTCCACCACGTTCTCGGAGGCCAATCAGTTCATCACCGAACTGGTGTACGCGGCGCAGAATCGAGACCTCGAGCGGGCTCGGTTCTGCGCGTCCAACAATCTCGCCGGGCCGCGCGACCTGCTCATGGAGCTCGGCGGCTTCGACGCCGTCGGCTTCGAGATCGGCGCGGCCGAGGACCGTGACCTGTGCGACCGTTGGCTCGCGGCGGGTGGGCGGATGATCTACGCCCGCGAAGCAACGGTCGTGCACGACCACCGATCCACCTTACGCGGCTTTGTCGAGCAGCATTTCCGCTACGGCCGTGGCGCGGCCCGCTACCACCGTCGCCGAAGAGACCGTGGTACGGGCCAACTGGCGGACGATGTGGGGGTCCATCTTTGGCTGGGCTCCTACCTTGCGGAGCGGCTCGCCGGTGTTTCGGTCTCCCGGGCGATGGGGCTCCTCGGCGCGATTTCCCTCTGGCAGGGGCTCAATGGGCTGGGCTTTCTGTTGGGAGGAGCCGTCGATATCCTCCTGGGATACCGGACGGAGGTCCCTGGAGCCCATCGCTTCGACGCAGGCAGGCGGAACCTCCCCGAGGCCTGATGGCTGCGGTGGCCGCCGAGCGAGGGATCGGATTCCGTGCTCAGCGAAGAGGTCTTTCGCCGCAGGGGCTTCGGTGTCCCGGGGCGTCCCCGGTCTGCCGGCCAACAGGCGCCGATCCATGGCAGGACCCCTGGCAAAGAGGAAGCACTCGTTTCGGCTTCTCTTCTCGGATGAAGCGAGTGGCCTAGTCGCGGATGAAGGAGACGAACTTGTACTGCCCGTCTCGTTCGAGGATCGATCCTGTGCGGATCAGTCGGTCCTGGCCGGCGGCGTCCGTTACCGTCAGGGATAGTCGCCGCCAGGCCTGATGGCCAGCGTACTCCTTGTGCCCCTTTTCGAATGAGACGTCTTTGATCTGGAAGGACTCGCCGCCGAAGCGCTCGAGAAGCAGGTTTTCGAAGTGGCGGCTCTTCTGGTCCATGATCTGCCAGAAATATTCACTGGCCTCGCCGCTGAGAATCTGCGGGGCCTCGCCCTTGTCGACGTTGCCGGGAACGACGAGCTGTCGATACTCGATTTCGGTGACGCGAAGCGCCTGAAGCCCCTTTTCGTCCCGTTGCTCGAGCGCGAGCAGGAATCGGTCGAGGAGAGCGCCGAGGTCGTTGCTGCCTCCCGAGAAACCGCCCGGGGCGCTCGCGGCCTCGAGCCGCTGCATCGAGATTGCCTGGGCGAGGCAAAGAAGGACGAGCGTGAGGGCGAGCAGATGTGCGGGCAAGCGAGGCATCATCGGAGGCCTGAGCCGGAGAGGGCGGCGCCGCCGCCCTCTCCGGTGGTTTGAAGGTGAGAGTTACCGGGTTTCGAAGCTGATCCAGCGGCCGGTGGCCCAGCTTTCGCGTCCGGGAGCGAAGGCGCCCATGTAGCCTGTATCGAGCAGATAGGCATCGAGCGACGAGCAGTCGTAGCTCGACGACACGTCGCCGGAGGGGATGGGCTGGCAGCCAAAATCCCGACAAGCTCCGGGAAGGCCCGGATCTGTCGTGACGACTCCGTCATTGCTCTGCCACTGTGCGAATAGATCGGTCGTCTGACAGGGAGAATCCGCCGTGATCTCGTGGTTCTGCGCGTACGTCGTGCCATCTTCACCGACGTCCCAGGACGTCGAGTCGGCCACCAGCAGCGCACCCGTCGCGGTACCGTCGGGGCTGCACGTTCACCGCGTCCGCAGCCGCGAAAAGTTCACCAGCGAGGGGCTGGACCTTCCGGTTCTGACGAGAGGAACCGCGAAGGTCGCTGCGGGAGAAGATTCTTCCCCTGCGCTTCGAAGCGCAAGCCCCCGAGCAGGCCGCGGGGAAACCTTGCATGCTGGAGGGCCCGCTGTTTTGCTCCGGGATGCGTACGCGGCCACCCGCCCTGCCGCATCTCCGGACTACCCCGCCCGCAGACTCGACGAGGGCCCGCCATCCTCACGGAGGGAAAGCCGTGAAGTGCGTTCAAACAACCATGAATATATGGATCTGGACCATCGTCGCCGCGCTGACTCTTCTCGCTGCGGATGCGGCCGCCTTCGCGACACCGACGAGCTTCACTCCCGTCCTCCCGGCGATCACGGGCCTGCATCCCGGGACCGTAGCGACGCTCGGGTTCACCACGGACCCGACCGACGAGGGCACCACCTATGACGCGACGTGCACGTCTGCCGACGGCGGGACGACTCGCCGGGCAGCCGGAACCGGGAGTCCACTGCGGGTCCACGGTCTCACGGACGGAGCGACGTATGCGTGTACCGTCGCGGCAACGAACACCCATGGGACGTCGTCCGCAACCTCCGATAGCTTCGTCGCCAGCACGACGCCCGACACGCTGTTCCTTCTCGGTTACCCGGGGCAAAAGGGCGATGGATATTTCGACACACTTCTCTCGGGTTGCCAGAATCCAACGTCCTTGTCCCTCGAGCAGAGCTGCACTGGGAGCCCCTTCCAGGCCTCGAACACGAACAACAGCAACCTGATGGCGATCACAGACGGCATCAACATCTATTATACCGGCGCCACAGGCGGTTGCTCCGATCTATCAGACTGCACGTCCTTTGGCGGATATAAGTGCCCGATTGCTTCCAATGGCAGCGATTGCACGGGAGTCTTCGCCGGCCCGATCGGAGGAATCGTGCGTTCCTTTGCGACAGCCAACGGTTATTTCTTCATCGGTCAACAGGAGGGCACCATCTACCGCTGCCCGATCGTGAACTGGAACGCGGGTGATGCCGCTCCGGATTGCGGCGACCCTTGGGATGATGCGGGAGACAAGCGTTTCCCCGCCGGCATGCTTGTCGCGAACGATCGCCTCTACGTCGCCCTGAACCGCCAGGACACCGACGACTCCATCGACCGCCTGCTCTGGAGTTGCAGTCTGGAGGACGCAAGCCACTGCCAGACCCTCGACAACCCGGGCAAGACAAACATTCTGGCCCTGGCGGCCGGTGCTGGCTATCTATGGGTCGGTCTCGCTAGCGGCATCATCTGGCGGTGTGATCTCGACGAAGACAATGCCTGCACTACATGGGATACGGCCGGGGGCAAGATCACCTCTTTGTCGTACGATGGCGCGGGGACACTGTATGCGTTCGTCGAAGGCACCGGTTTCAATAGGGAAACCAACGAGAACAATCCGTCCGTGACGTGGTTTTGCCCAACAGCAACGAAGAACTCGTGCAGCGTCGTGGGGGGCGGGTCCAGGAACGCATGGGCCGTGAATCTACCCGGATTTATCGCCGCCTATGACGATGGATCGGGTGCCACCGGTGTCTTCAGCGCCGGTTGCACGCTCTCTCCCGCCGGAGCGGACAACGGCTGCGACGGATGCAGATATCCCACTGTGGCCGAGGCAGGTACCCCTGTAGCGAGCTTCTACGTGCCAAAGCAGAACATGATCGCCAAGCCGTGGGGGCAAGAGCCGACGTGTGCCGGGACACCCTGGCACGGAAACCTCCCGATGCTCTATGTGCCCCCTGGCGGCGTGACCTCGCCCGGTTCGGCCGAGGTCGAAATCTCGCTGTCCGGTTTTGCGTCGGTTCTCCAGACCCGCTGTGATTCCGGGGACAAGGTGATGGCGAACGTTCGATTGAGCGGGCCGTACGGTCTCCGCCGGGATCGATGGACTGATCTGTGTGCGGGGGAACAGGACCCGACTGCGCGGGGGACATTTGGTGTACTGGACGAAGGGGAATACAAGGTGATCGTCGCGGTCGGATCCCGGTTCGGCCGGGAGACATTCACGGTCGTCGACGATGAGGTCACCGAGGTTCCGGTGAACCTCGGACCGCCTGCTCGTCGAGCGATCGGGGCGACGCCCGGCACGAGGCTTCCGACCAGACGCAGTCTTCGGTAGGCCGAAGGGGCGGCACGTCCCCGCCGCCATGTCCTGCCGTGTCTGCCCACCCGCTCTCTTCGCTGGGGCCAATCCGGTTCGAGCCGTGGCCTCCGGACCGAAGACCTACTTTCCTCCGGATCTCGGTGTGTCGGCGGACGCAGCTCAGTCGAGTGTGCAAGCCTCCCCGCGTTCGCATCGGCCGGACCCGTCCTCGGAGTTCTTGCACTGGAAGTCACCGTCGGAAGACGACTCGACAAAGGCCGCGCAATTATCGGTAGCGAAGGAGCTGCATGCGTTTGTACTGACGTCCGAAATGCATGCCGGTAGGGGCGGTGTAGGACCTTCGGGGGGGAGGAAGAAGTCGACGGGGAGAGTCGCGGTGGCGAGGGGCGACCATTGGTCGTCGGGACAGGGCTCCCTTGGGCAAGCATCTGCGCCGTCGCAGTTGAACGTTGCGACGCCATCGTCAGAGACCGACTCTTGCGAACAATCGACAAACGAGGGGGCGTCCTGACCGGCAATGGTCACGTTGCCGGTCACGTGTCCATCGGAGATTCGGTAGGTGATGGCCCAGCGCTCATCCCCGACGTCTTTGTTGACGAGGGTCGCGCTCCGATCTCTGGTGTATTGTACGCCGGCGGCAGTCGCCAGGCTGGACGAGGCGATGAGCACCGAGGCTACGAAAACGAAGGCCCAGTGAGCCGGGAAACGGGTTCTCACTGAAATGACTCCTTCTGGTTCCGATGGGTTTGGCGAATGGGACACGAAAAGCCGCAGCCCCGCGGGTGGTACACGCGATTGACTTCCCCGACGGCAGATGAGCCCGACTCGTGTGGTTGGTGGGCAGGGGCTGCCGCAAAGGCCCACCGTCCTCAAGTCGAATGCGTCGGAATCGGAACGCGTCCCTTCTTGGAGGCCTAGTTCGACCAATAGATGTACTCGTCGTCGGTGGCCTCGGGAATGGACAGGTCCTTGTCGATCGTTTTCGCCGTGGCGATCGACGGCAACCAGATCGACGGCGCTTGCTCCGCGTCGTGTGCGGCCAGGGCGCGTTCGAGCGCGGCCACCCTCACCGGGTTCTCGGCCGAGAGGTCGCGCTGCTCGGTGGGGTCGGTCCGGAGGTCGAAGAGCCAGCGCCGTCCGGGCGGGTCACTCTTGTTCAGCTTCCAGCCGTCGACGAGCGCGCTCCGAGAGGCGCCGCTGCGCCAGAACAGTTCGCGATGAGGAACACCGGCAGCCTCACCTCGCACGAACGGGAGGAGGTCGACGCCGTCCATCTTGCGATCCTTGGGGAGCGGCGCACCGGCCGCAACCGCCGCTGTCGCGAAGATGTCGAAGTGATGGACGGGGTCGTCCATGGTCGTTCCGGGCGAGATCCGGGCCGGCCACTTCGCGAAGTAGGGCACGCGGATACCTCCCTCGAAGAAGGTGGACTTCCAACCGCGGTAGGGCCGGTTGATGTCCGGAAGCCCGATGTAGCTGGCGCCCCCGTTGTCGGAGGTGAAGATCACGAGTGTGTTCTCCTCGAGCCCCTGCTCGCGGAGCGCGTCGAGGACGCGGCCGACACCGCGGTCGAGGGCACGGATCATCGCGGCGTAGACACGCTCTCGATGAAGTTCGATGTGGGACAACGCCTCGTAGTCCTCACGCGCCGCCTGGAGCGGGGTGTGCGGCGCCCAGTGGGCGAGGAAGAGGAAGAACGGCCGGTCCCGGTTGGCCTCGATGACTTTGACGGCTTCGTCGGTGTAGTAGTCGGTGAGGTAGCGGGCCGGCGCGAAGCTCTCTCCGCCGTTGTAGCTGCTCGTGAAGTTGAGCGCGGCCCAGAGGAAGCGGTCGATGGGGTCGAAGTCCTGCTTGGCGTTGACGACGTCGGGGGAGTCCTCGGGGAGGTAGAGGCCGCTCGTCATCAGCAGACTCTCGTCGAAGCCCTGCTCTTCGGGCGCCATGCCCCCGGTGCGCCCCAGGTGCCACTTCCCGATGTGGACCGTGTGGTAGCCGTGTTCGGCGAGCAGCTCGGCCAGCGTAATCTCCGACGGCGGCATGCCCGGCGGCATGCCATTGCGATCGGAGCCAGCGAAGAAGCCACCCGGACCATAGATCGGCGGGCGCATGCGCGGGCCGGCGTCATCCGACATCATTCCCACGAGCTGCATCATACCCGGGGGCGTCGGCGTGAACTCGAAGCCGAAGCGCGTACTGTAGCGTCCGGTCATCAAGGCGGCGCGCGAAGGCGCGCACGTGGCGTTCGCGGCATAGCCCCGGGTGAAGTTCACGCCTTCGGCCGCGATCGAGTCCATGTTCGGCGTGGGGACGGTTCCGCCCGCAACGCCGCCCCCGCCGAAGGTGAGATCGTTCCAGCCCAGATCGTCGGCCACGATCAGCACGATGTTCGGCGGCCGCTCCTGCGGCGCCCGGCCGGCCGGATCCGGGCCGGAATCCCAGTGGACCGGTATGTTGGGCCGGGTCGGATAGCGGTGCTCTACCGCCACCCCGATCACCCGCATCATCAACTCGACCCGGTTCACCCAGGCGAGGCCCGCGAGGAGGGCGACGGTCGCGACGCTACCGATCAAGATCCTGGGCCGTCGGCTCACGCCCGGCCTCCCACCCTTCGCGCGTCGCGAACTCTTCATCTCGATCATTCTTCCCGGTCGTCGAGCGGTCGGGTCGCCAGGAGGCGGGTTCGAGCTAGCGCGGCTTCTCGGTGGACATGGGCGGCGCGGTATCTGGGCATTCCAAGCATCGTCAGCATGGCGGCCGGTGTAGGGTATACGGCGATGGCCAGTTGGTGCCAGGCGCCTTCGTCGGGACCGCCTACCTGGTGGAGGAGGCCACCTTCCCAGCCAACACGACCGCCCACGGCGCCAAGCGTGCTGATCATGCCTCTGCCATAGAGCTGGTAGGCTTCGGCGCCGGCAATCGGCGTCGACGGAGCAGTCCTCCCGGCCTCTTCTGGGTATTGCGCCGTTGCTCGGAACTCGAGCATGTTGAGCATCCAGATCGGCCGATTGCCGGCGCGCTCGAGCAAGGTTTGCCAGCGCGATGCGGTCGAATTCTGCTTCCCGAGAATCAAAGCATCCTCGATCAGGGCGCGCTGCTCTTCGAGGGAGGGATTTCCCGGGACGGACGCCCGGTGGAGCAGTCCCAGGGCGCGGGGAAGGTTGCGACCGAGAAAAGCCAGGATGCGCCCGGCCGGGCGCGTGGCCCACGTCCGGATCGTGATTCCGGTCGGGGCCGAACCGATGTCGTGGTCGCGTCGCGCCATCGCTGCGCTGGCCTGTGCCCCGTTGGCGTACTCGCTGAGGACCACGAGCGAGATGCCCTCATCGGTTTGCGGGTTGGACTCGTCGGGCAGAATCATCGGAGCCAGCGCCCGGTTGGCAAGTGTCACGCGCCCGCCCGCGGACTGCGCCGCGGCGGTGATCCGGGAGAGTGCGTCGTTGCGCGCACCGGGTGTGGCGGTGCTCACGAGATCGATGAGAGCGGTCGGCTCTTCGGCAAAGCTGGCGGGGACTGTATCTTCGCGCATCACTGGTCTCGTCTGCGGAGAGTCCGTCTCCGTGGGAAAATTGAGCGAACGGAACTCTTCATCGGCCTGGACGGGTCTGCAGACCTTCCTTCTTCAGTCGCCAGAGCAACACGTCGAGTCGGTCCTGACCGAAGAATGGCTCTCCGCGAAACGCGCAGGTGGGCACACCCCAATGGCCCGCGCGCTCGTGGGCGCTCTGGTTGTTCTCGATGGCCGACTCCAGCCGGTCGGCTTCGGCGATGACGCGCCGATCCATGTCCCCGAGATCGAGCCCGGACCTCTCTGCTGCCTTTGTCAGGTGATCGCCTCGATCCCATCCTTCGGTGCCACCCCAGATGAGCGCCGAAACCTCGTCCGCAAACTCGATTCCACGTCCCGCCTCTGCGGCCAGAGCACCAAGCCGGGTGAGCCGACCGATGTAGGGCTGCTCGGTCGCCGTCTGCCGCCGGCCCTCTGCATCCCTGTACTGTAGGACCGGGTCGGGCTTGGGCCAGACGAAGGGCAGCTCCAAATACTCCGCGACGCGATGGACATCGGTCGCGAAGTAGGAGAACCACTGCGGCTGCACCTGATGAAAGAACTCGGGCATTCGAACCGCGATCGGATATACGACCCGAAAGTTGATCGCGAGCTCGTAGCGCTCCTGCCAATCACGCAAGCGCTTGGTCGCGAGATAGGACCACGGGCTGCGGAAAGACCAAAAGAGATCGATTTCCATAAAATCATTCATTTCATTCGCCCTACGACGCCCCTCCGACGGGGCTAGTTGAACGCGGCAATGCCCGTCTGAGCTCGCCCATCTCGTTGAGAATCCCTCGATCGAAACTTCCCTCGCGATTGGCCATCAAGATCCGCGGCATGCGCTTGTCCCGCGCGTGCCGGCGCGGTGGGCGACGAACTCGCCCCCAAAACGTCTCCGACATCGCAATCGTGTACAGCTCGTCGGTCCGAAGATCCGACGTGCCGAAACCCGGCTCGAGAGGCGTCAGGACGAGTGTCCGAACGCTCGCCTCCCCTCCATCTCGAGCGAAGGGTGGGAGGGCAAGTGTCATTCCGGCCCGTCAGTCGATGCCGTCTTCTGCGCGATCAACGCCATCATCTCGTGCGCGGTTTCATGGCCCGAGTTCTGATTCTGCCCGGTCACGAAGCGTCGCTCGTCGTCGATGACGACGTGAGTGGCGAACACGTCGCGAAAGGCGGTGGCACCCTCGAAGAGAACGCCCGCCTTTCTCAGTTCGGTCTCCGGATGTTGCGGCGTGACCTCGATGCCCAGCTCGCGAATCTGCTTGTCGGTCACGCCGGTCATCTTGCGTCCGGCGATCAGGAGGTTTCCGTTGCGAGTTCTGGCGCGGATGAAGCCGAGTGCACCATGACAAACGGATCCGAGGACGGGTTTCCCGCCGTAGTAGGCCTCACTCACCTTGGTGGCGAGTACGTCGGAATAGCCGAGATCGTAGGCGGCCCCCCAGCCCCCGGCGAGGAAGACACCGTCATATTGGGTGAAGTCGACGTCGTCGATCCGCAAGGAGTTCTCGACCTTGGCCTGAAGGACCGGGTCTTCGAGGTAGCGTTCGGTTGCAGGTGTTCGAGTGAGAAAGCCGAGTGTCTGCGGATCGATCGGGACAGGGCCGCCTTTGATGCTCGCCACATCGACTGTCATGCCTGCGTCGACGAAGTCGTAATAGGGATCGGTGAGCTCCGAGGCCGCGACGCCGGTCGGGTCTCCCTCGGTCTCCCCCGGCGCATTCAAGACGCCGTGGCTCGTCGTGATCAACAGGGCTCGCTTGCCAGGGAGATCGAAGGTCGGCCCCTCGTAGGGAGGGTGCAGACCCAGATTCTGAAGGATCGTCGGCAGCAAGAGGCCGACCGCGGCGGCGCTCACCGCGAGGACACCAAATACGATGACTACTTTTTTCTTCATAGCCGCTTCCCGACCCGACACGCGGACACGATCGACAAACCGCTAACCGCGAACGAACTCCCGGATGACCTGGCCGGGACGGTCGCCGGTGAACTGACCGTCCGCGACGACCACGCGTCCGGCAACGATCGTCGCATCGTATCCTCTGCTCTTGATGACCATGCGACCGCCACCGTGCGGGAAGTCGTTGACCCACTCGGGATGACACGACCCCAATTCCTCGAAGTCGATGACGTTGATGTCCGCGTGCCAGCCCTCGCGGATCTCGCCACGCTCGACGAGCCCCAGGATCCGGGCCGAGCCGGCGGTGATGCGATGGATCGCCTCGGGCAGATCGTAGACCCCGCGTCGGCGTGTGAGTTCGCTGAGCAAGAACGTCGGGGAATCTGCGTCGGTGAACAACCCCACGTGCGCTCCGGCATCGCCGAGCATCGGGATCACGTTGGGGTCCTGCATGTAGTGCCACTGATTTTGTAGCGCATCGCCGAAGGCCCACCAATTCAGCACTTCCCGGCCTTCCGACTGCAAGAGGCGGGAGACGTAGATCTCGACCGGGTCGTCCCCCGTCTCTTCGGCGAGCTGCGCGAGGCTCGCCTTGTCGTCCAGGTCGAAGTCGGGAGACTCGCCCATCCCGAGGGGATGCAGGGCGCGCGCGGCTGGGCCGAACCCGCCCGCCGCCTTCGCTTCCGAGATGAGCACCTCGCGTGTCTTCGCATTGCGCAGTGCATCCACCCGGTTGGCGATCGTGGGCAGCGCCATGAGCGCCTGCCAAGCGGGCGTGGCCAGGAAGGACTGGCGGGCCAGGCCGAAGAAGGATCCACTCGGGCGGGTGTGACAGAGCGACGCGATCCGATGGCCGGCTTCGTTGTTTCGCTCGAAAAACTCGCGCCATTTCGCGACGCCGCCGTCGCCCTGGGCGCTCACACCACCGGAGAAGAGCACCTGACAGCCGATCTTCGCGCCGTCTTCGAACATGGCGCGCTCGGCCTTGAAGCGCGTGTGCATGTCGGGCGCGACCTGGAACAGGCCGCCTCGGCCGCCAGAATCGACGATCGCCTGCTGGATGGCTTGCGTCTCCCGGGTATCCGCCCAGGTCCCGGGGGTGAGACGACCGTCGGGCACGGTGTGGAGCAAGAAACGAGAC
>JAPOLW010000240.1 GCA_029976905.1 bacterium
GGACGTGACGGTCACCGAAGCATCCTCACGACCGGGTGGTCTCCACGGCAATGGAGAGTCCGGTGCGCTCGGTACTCTCGGGCGTGTTTCCCGATGCGGCCTGCAGCGCCTCGGCATATTCGTGCCACCAGAGGCGCGCGTCCTCGAGGGACCAGGGCGCGAGCGAGATCACACGCAACATCTCCGCGAGGGCATCGGCGCTGGCGGGCCGGTCTGCTGGATCCTTGGCCAGGCAGGAAAGGATGACGGTTTCGAGGTCCTCGGGGAGTTCCCGCCCCAGACGGCGGGACGGGAACTCCACCTCTTCGGTCAGGTGGCGCTCGAAAATCTCGACCGTGGTGCCGCCCGCGAAGATGGTCGTGCCCGCCAGGAGATAGTATCCCACCGCGCCCAGCGCGTAGAGGTCGGTGCTCGGCGAACCGGCGTCTGCCGACAAGATGACCTCGGGCGCGATGTACATGGGGGTTCCGGCAATGGCATCGCTGCTTTGGGCGCCCTCGGTGACCTCCCGTGCCAGTCCGAAATCGAGCAACTTCAAGGTGTCGAAGACGCCACCCCGCTCGGTCAGCATCATGTTGCTCGGTTTCACGTCGCGGTGCAGGAGCCCGCGTCGGTGCGCCTCGCCGAGCGAGCCGCACGCTTGCAGAAGGATGTGGACGACCCGGCGCGGATCGACGGGGCCGAATTGCTGCACCAGGGCATCGAGTGTGAATCCCTCGAGGAATTCCATCGCGTAGTAGAAGATACCCTCGGGGGTCCGGCCGTAGTCGAAGATCTCGATCGTGTTGGGGTGGGTGAGCTGAGACGTCAAGCGGACTTCCTGCTGGAAACGACTCTGCGCCCGCAGATCACCCGAACTCTCGGCGCGCAGGAGTTTGATGGCCGTCGGTCGCCGGAGCATGGCGTGATGTGCCAGGAAGACTTCGCCCATTCCTCCCGTGCCGATCTTCGCATCGATCACGTACTGCCCGAGCGCCTTTGCCTTGTTCATCACGTCTTCGACCTGGCGGCGCAGCCGGTAGGACACGAAAAGTGAACCGGCCGAAAGCAGACCCATCAGGAGAGCCAGCGCGATTACGACGTAGCTGGCGCTCGCAAGTCGTTGGCCACTCCGTGCGCTCGCCTGCGTCTGCGCGTCGGCCAATTTCTCCGAAAGTGCACGCACGCCGTTTGCAAGCGGTTGCGCCTCTTCTTCGAAGAGCATCTTCGAGACATTGCGGGCAGCCGTGCTCTGCAGCGTCAGGATCGATGGGACTTCGACCCGGTAGGCCTGGAATTCTCCGAGGAGGAATTCGATCAGTCGCTGCGTATCGCTCGGAGGGACCGCGGCGGTGGCCGTGGAGAGTCGCGTCGCGAGTGCGCTCGCCTCCCCCAGACGTGCCTCGACGGCGTGCGCTCGTGCCGCCGAATATTCATTGAGGAGGTCGTGAAGGGCGAGGTCGTTGCGGGCGAAGGCAGAGCGAAAGCGGGCGGCGGCCACGACGAGATCCATCGCCCCGGTGCCCGCGTCGATCGTGGCGTTTGCATAGTGATCGATGACGTCCTCGAGTCCGGCCAGGATACTGCGTCGCAGCGGCGCGAGGTGCATTTCGTATTCGAGTTCTGCTGGATGGTTCCCTGGCGTCTGCGCGACGTCTTCGATCGCCCATTGGATGCGCCGCAGGTCGCGGAGCGCACGTTCGAGGTCCTGGACCGCCGTGCGCATCCCGGGTTCGTTCACCTTTCCGGAGAGCCGTTGCAGAGCCTCTGCCGATGGTTCGATGCCTTCGGTCCACGCCGACCGCCGACGGGAGATGGATTCCGGATCCCCGAACGCGACCCAGCCTCGCAAGGCGGCGAGGGACTCATTGATCGACGCGTTGAGTTCGAGGGCCTGTCGGGCCGCCGGTGCGGCGACCTCGGTCTGGTACTCGAGAGCGACGCGAAACCAGAGGGTGAACGCCAGGGTCAGACAGGCGGTGACGAGGCCGACGGAGGCGACCTTGCCGCTCGAGCCCAGCAGCGAACCGGTCAGTCGATGCGCGGCGCTGGAGCCCAGGCGTCGGAAGCTTGCTCCGGTCTGCGACGAAGAGGACGACACGCACTCAACCGGTGGTTGGACCGGGCGCGGGCGCCTGCGGGCTCTGTGCGGCCAGGTCGACGAGAATCGCCTCCAGAAGGCCGGCGCGTTGGAAGACGTGTGCGGGGAATTTGCGCCCCGGATAGTGGGCGTGTGGGGGTTCGGCCGAGTCGGGTTCGAGCGAGTGGAGGTGGACCAGGGTTTCGACCACAAGGGAGGCGAGGTCGCTTACGTCGTTGGGCTTCGCGGTCGCGGCCTGCTCCTCGGAGACCTTCAGACGAAGTGTTCCCTGGCCGCGCTGGGCGGCGATTTCCTGCAAGAGGGAGAAGCACTCCTGCAATCGCAGATAGACGTCGCGAGGTGTCTTGTTGGGCTCGAAGGGCGGTTCGTCGGGCATGGGTGCCGCGCCCGGAGTGGATGCCTGCAGGGCCGCCGCCTGGTGGACTGCTTCGGTCACCTGTTGGAAGACGTGGCTCGGCGACGTCTGATGCTCGAGGAGCTCGTTCACCTCGGCGCCGGCGAGGACGATCGTGTTGAAGACCTGGGTCGGGGACGTCCCGTCGGGCTGGACCTTCTCGACGATCACCTCCTCGATGCCGAGGGTTTCCTTCACGGTCAGGATTGCCTCGAGGGAACGGTTGACCACCGCGAAGACGTCCGCGGGCCGCGCGTCCCGCCGCAGGGGGATGCCCTCGGGGCGCGTGACGCGACTCTGCTCGAAGGCCAGGCGGTTCGAGCGTCGTTCGAGGTTCAGCGCTTGCGAGTAGACCTCGCGTGGCATCGCTCCGCCGGCCCGCAGGAGGGGGGCGGGGGCGGGAGGACGCCCGGTGAAGCGACGGATCTGCTCGACGTTTTCGCGCAGCAATTCCACCCGCGCCAGAACGTCGGCCGGGAGGATGCCCTCCGGTACCGAGACGGGTCGGCCGCTGGCCGGGGGCGGGATCGAAACCGCGGCGGCGGTGGCGGCGGCGATCCGGGGGGCGGGGATCGCGCCGAGGAGCACTCCGGCGATGAGTCCGGCGAGAAAAGGAGTGCAGGCCATCGGGTCGCTCGGTCGTCTACGCACGCGGGCAGGGTAGCACCTGGCGCGATCCCCTCCATGCGGTCGCCGCCCGCGGCAGGTCCTACCGGATCCGGGGGAGGACGTCGCGGGCGACGCGCTCCAGGACCTCGTAGCGCGGCTCCCAGGCCGGCAGGAGCATCAAGCCCGAGAGTCCCGCTGCCGCGAGGGCGCGCAGGCGCGCAGCGAGATCCTCCGGTGTGCCCACCAGACACGAGGCTTCGATCGTCTCGCGGGTCACGAAGCGCTCTTCCTCGGGCAGGACCCAGCAGTTGTGCCCGGCGTGAACCCGCAGGTGCAGCCTCTCCTCGGGAATCGAGGCGAGCATCGTGCGGTAGTCTTCCCAGATCGACGCGAGATGCGCGGGTGGGGGGCGTCCGAACTGGCGCCACTGGTCGTAGAGGTAGTGCACGGAGGCCATCGCGAAGGCGCCGCACTCGGCGCGAACGCGGGGAGAGTCCACGGGCTCACCGGGGTCGAGAACGCTGATCGTGGTCAGGGCCGTCGTCGGATAGTGCGCGTCGTCGAGTGTCCGGCCCGCGGCGTCAGCGCCAGCCCGCACGGCTGCGAGCATGCCGCGCAGAACCTCCGGGGTTGGCGGCATCGCAAGGATCGCGCCGTCGCCGTAGGCACCCGCGAGCCCCAGGGACCGTGGCCCGAATCCCGAGACGTGCAGGGGAATCGGGTCGTCGAAATTTACGAAGCCGTGCTCTGGCATCAGATGACGGATCGGGTGCCCCTCGTACTCGACCTCCTCACCTCGCAGAAGGGGGCGGAGCGCTCGCAGATAGCTCTCGAACGCCGCGATCCGCTGCGGTTTTCGGCCCAGCAGACGCATCGCAGTATTTCCCGCACCGACGCCCAGGAAGGTGCGCCCGGGTGCGAGAGCGTTGATCGACCCGATCGCGGCGGCCGTCACCGGCGCGGGGCGGGTTGCCGAGACCGCGACCCCGGTTCCGAGCCGGATGCGACTGGTTCGCGTTGCCGCCAGGGCCAGCGCCGCGTAGCAATCCGACCAGAGCATCTGGCTGTCGGCGAGCCAGGCATGCGAATAACCGAGCTCCTCGGCGCGCACGACGTAGTCGATGTCGCCGACGTGCGACGCGACACAGATCCCGATCTCCATGGGGGCTTTCAGAACCGCCCGTAGACGCCTTCGCGGGGCCCGCGCTCCGTCACGAAGGAGACGCGCGCACTCGAGGGATTCGCCCTAGCGGATGGCGCTGTAGCGTCGACGCAACGCGAAGCCACCGGCGCCGAGAAGAAGGGTGACCAGAGCAAGCTGGGCGATCGGCGAGGTCGCGGGAACCGGCGGTGGAGGTGGGGCTTCCACGGTGACGTTGAAGGTGGCTTTCGCGGCCGCGTCTCCCGTGGTGGCGTTGTTGTCGTTGACCGCGTTGCCCCAGGCCTGGAGGAGCAGATCGCCGCCCTCGTTCGGCGCCTCGAAAATGAAGCTGAAGACGGTTTCGGAACCGTTCCCAATCTTCGGGGAGCTCTGGGTGATGTTGTTGTTGCCGTGGCCGCTCGGAATGAGCGTCGTCTGAGCGCTTTGGGATCCACCTGGCGTGAGGTCGCCAATGCTGGCGTCCACCGCGAGGCCGGCGGCGATCTGGCTTCCGGGTGACGAGACGGTGAGGGTGTATTCGGTGGACGAACCTGCCTCGACCGAGGTCGGCCCGCTGAAGGAGACGGTCGGAGTCAGGCCACCGCCATGGCACGAATTACAGCCCGTTGAGCCCTGGGCCCCGTAGGAGGCGCCACCGGGCATGGCGTTTGCGCCGTGCGGCGCCACGAGCAGTCCGGCCAGAGCGATGGGGAGGACGAGGGGGGAAAACTTCATGGTGCAGCCTTTCTCGCGGGGGATCTCGTGCATGAAGACGAACGGGGCGACCCGATCAGGGATGAATCCGTAGTGTCCTCTAGCCATAGCGCGCCCGGCACCCGTTTGGGAACCCCAGAAAGTTGCACGCAGGGGGAAGTCCGCGCTGGCTGGATCGCGGGGTTGGCCGCCGGCTCAGTCGCGGTCGTCGGCCGGACGTGGGAGGGCGCACGACCGCCCGGTCAGCCCGAACGCCGCCCCGGCGACGAGAACGCCGACCACCGTCCCGGTGGTCAGATTCCAGCCCATTCAAGGGACGCCGCAGGTGGGCGTGGCCAGCGCGATGAAGGTCACCGGCAGCATCGACAAGAATCCGCACATCGGTCCACGAAGCCACCACGCCACCGGCCAGATCGTCACGCCGACCCAGAACCCGATCGCCATCCGCGACAGGTAGTAGGCCCATACCGCGACGTCGCCATCGATGAAGAACATGTCGAACTTCGCCGGGATCGGCCCGTGCACGAACACGGGAAGCCATCCCAGGACGAGCCCGAGGCCGACGCAGACGACCGGATAGGGGAGGCGTTTCACGCTTCGATCACAGTGGAGCAGTTCGCCGTGGACTTCAACTTGAGCAGTGGCCGACGGCGGCACCCACCGTGCGTTTTGCGCGGACGTCGCCCCGCCCCGGGCCGTCGCGCGTGCTTGCCCGACCCTCGGGCCGGGAGGTAGTTCCATTTCAGGTCCATGGTCCAGCACGACGTCATTCCTGCCCGAAACCGATGGGCCAACCGCTTGGCTCTGGGCGCCGCGCTTTCCGTCGTGGTCCAGCTTCCGGGCTGTGCGTGGTTTCGCATCCTCTCCCGTGCGGACGAGGAGCCGCGAGCCGAGCCCTGGAGTCTGCAATGCTTCTGGGTCGATCGAGCGCCGGACGAGTCCCAGCCGGTTGGCCCCCGCGACCACGGCACGGTGCTCGGAGAGGACCCCAATGGTCGGCGGATCGTCTTCTCGGGAGGGCTCGAGGACGGCTTCCTGCGCGTGGACCACACCGATGCATGGACCGTGGAGCGCGGCCGCGAGCCGCTTGGGGTCGACGGCTCGCCGATGGCCCTCGAGCGGGCCTGTCGAGAGACGCTGTCGCGCAAGCAGCCTGGCGCGACAGTGGAGACGGAACGCATTGCCGCCGTGCGCCCGGGCGAAGACGTCGCCGTTCCGATTGCCTTCG
>JAPOLW010000241.1 GCA_029976905.1 bacterium
GGCGCCCTCCCCGATCGAAGGCCTGACGACCGCGCGTCACCTGGCCTACCATCGCGTCGATCAACATCACCCCCGGTCCGGTGTCGAAGGCGCGCAGGCGCGCCCCACCGCGGGAGAGCCAGGTGACGTTCCCGATCCCGCCGATGTTCTGGATGGCGCGGCGTCGGCGCGGATGGGCTGCCAACATCCGGTGCACCAGCGGCATCAAGGGCGCACCGCACCCGCCGGCCACCAGATCGGCGGTGCGGAAATCTCCCACGGTGACGATACCGGTCCGGTTGGCGATGCGCGCCGGGGACCCGATCTGCAGGGTGATCGGTCCCGCGTCCACGGAGGGGCCGTGGAACACCGTCTGGCCGTGACTGCCGATCACGGCGATGCGCGAGCCGGGCACGCCGGCGCGTCGGCAGACGGCCGCGACGGCGCGGGCACCGAGCTCCGCGACGCCGCGGTCGGCCTCGGCAAACGCGCGCGCATCGATTCGACCGCCATGGGCGAGGGCCGCGACGGAGCGACGCAACGCGGGTGGGTACGAAAGGGTCCGGAACGCCTCGAGCGTGGCCCGATACCCCGCCCGGGCTCCCCCGGGCCGTCGACGGACCCGAACCAGGGCCGCGTCCATGCCGTCGAGCGAGGTGCCCGACATCAAGCCGATGGCGAGCATCAGGCGAGTCCCCGCTGGCCGGTGGCCGGGCGCGGCCCCTCCTCCGACCGCTGGACCCGTGCCCGGCACCACGCATCGGGACCGTCCGGGCCCCGATCGAGCCCCAGCCGTCGCTCCGGGGCCGGCCTCCCCACGAGCGGCAAAATGTTGCAATTGCCGCAATTCCGGGCCTGTGGTACCCGTCGTTCATGAGCGTGGACGGTGATCCGAACCGCTCGACCCTCGATCTGGCCCGCCAGAACGAGATCTTCGAGACGACCCCTCCAGCGGGAATCCTGCGCTGGGTCACGGAGACGTTCGCACCCGATGCGGTGCTGACGATGTCCTTTCAGCATGAAGGGGTCGTCATCGCCCACATGCTGCGGGAGATCGCCCCCGAGACGCCCATCCTGTTCATCGATACCGGCTACCACTTCCCCGAAACCCTCGCGTACCGGGACGAGTTGGTGTCCCGCTTCCAGTTGCCGATCCGCAACCTCTCCTCGACCATGCCACGTCCGGAATTCATCGAGAAGTACGGCGATGACCTCCACCAGCGTGATCCCGACCTTTGCTGCAAGATCAACAAGGTCGAACCCCTGCAGCTGGCGCTGCGCGGCGTTCGTGCGTGGATCAACGGACGTCGGCGTGACCAGGCCTCGACGCGCACCGACATGAAGATCGCCGAACGCCTGCAGGGGGACATGGTCAAGGTCAATCCCCTGGCGAACTGGTCCTCGAAGGACACCTTCGAGTACATGACCCGCTTCGACATCCCGACCCACCCCCTGTTCGAACAGGGCTACGCCAGCATCGGATGCGCCCCCTGCACACGGCCGATCCTGGCTGGCGAGGACGAACGCGCCGGGCGCTGGGCCGGGCGCGGCAAGACCGAGTGCGGGCTGCACACCTTCCTCGAGCCAGCCGAAGACGAATCCGCAGCGTCCGTCGACGAAACGCGCAGCGAACGCCCGGACGACAAAGCGTCCTAGCTCGCACGCCCGGACGACAAAGCGCCCTGGCTCGCACGCCCGGACGACAAAGCGTCCCAGCTCGCCCCCCGGACGACAAAGCGTCCTGGCTCGCACGCCCGGACGACAAAGCCTCCTGGCTCGCACGCCCGGACGACAAAGCCTCCTGGCTCACCGCCCCGCCCGGCCGCCTGCCTCCCGCGCGGCCCGACTACGGATCGTCCTCCTGGAGGTCCTCGTCCCCTTGCAAGAGAAGCAACGCAGGCCCCAGCCGGCGAATCAGCCAGCGGTGCACCGGCGAGATCCAGGCGTCGGGTTGCGATTCCAGCATCGGCCAGTGGCTGCCGGGCAAGCAGAGGGTGTCTGCTTCGATGCCGTTTGCCGTGACTTCGACGAGCGGCCTCGGCACCACGGCGTCCGAGGTCTGCGCGACCAGCAATGAGGGGACCGGCGCCGCGCCCGGCGTAACCGCTCGCCCACGAAGAGAGGCCGGGCGTCCCGCCGGCTCGGCCGCGAGCGCCTCCATGAGGATGGCCCGGGCCTGCTCGCTCGCCGCCTCCCGGTAGGGGTGGCCCTGCGAGGGAGGCTCGGCCGTTCCGAGGCCCAACCGACCCCGAAGACGCGTAAACGGGTCGAGCACCCCGGTGACCCCCTCGAGAAGGGGCGCGACCGCGACCGCCGCTCGGACGGCGCCGCGCTCAGCCAGGGCCAACGCCACCAGCGCCCCCGCATCGTGTCCCACCAGGACCGCCGCGTCGTCGAGAGGGGCGAGTTGCCGGAGCACCTCCTCGCACCAGGCCTCGAAGCCGGGCGCCTCCCGGGCCGAGTCTCGCGTGTCCGCGAGTGCACAGCGCCAACCCCGATGAGCAAAACCGTGCGCCATGGGGCGCCAGATCTCGGGACCGGCCCAGAGGCCGTGCAGAAAGACCAGGGGGGCCGCGTACCTTTCGTTCTCCCCTTCGATGAAGGCCAGACCGGACATCGAGGGTCCTCTAGCAGAACGCCCGCGGGACCGAGACGGTGAAAGCGAAAGGAGCCCCCGGCCAATCGGCACGGGAGCTCCTTCGTTTTGCAGGTTTCAAACCTGCCTCGCCTGAGACCAGAATCGGTTTTTCTGGTTGTCTAACCTCTTGAAGAAGTCGAGAGACCCGAGGCCCCTCGCAGAACCCGGCGCCGCGCGCCGGATCAGCGCACGCTAGCGCTTCTTCTTGCGAGCGCCTGTCTTCTTCTTGGCGACCCGCTTTTTGGCAGTCTTCTTCTTGGCTGCTTTCTTCTTTGCCGTCTTCTTCTTGGCTACCTTCTTCTTGGCGACACGCTTCTTCGCCGTCTTCTTCTTGGCCGCCTTCTTCTTGCGCGCTGGAGCTTTCTTCTTACGCGCTGGGGCCTTCTTCTTGGCTGGCCGCTTCTTCGCCGTCTTTTTCTTTGCGGCCTTCTTTTTGGCCGCCTTCCTCTTTACCGCCATGAATCCCTCCTTTGGTTCACAAGGAACCTCGTTCCCCTCTCAGGCGAGAACACCACCCCACATCCACCACAACCACTGATAAACAGCATTTTACTTCATCGCGTGTGTTTCTGTCAACAGGCACGCAAGAATTTAAATGCTCGCCTCTTGGGCCGATCGAGAACCCATTCCCAAAATGCTGTTCACAAGTCGGACCGTCGCCGCGAGAATGGCGTTCTGCTCGGGGTGCCGACTTGCCACCCGGAGCGATCCACGTCTAAATCGAGGTCATGTGGTCGTGGATCGAGCAGGCCCGGGCGCGAGCCGTCGGGGCCGCCCTGGGACTTGCCGCGGTCGCCCTTCTGATCTCAGCGCTGTCGGGCGAGCGCGGCCTTCTGGCCGTCTGGAAACTGGAGAGAGAAGTGGCCTCCGCAGAGCGCATGAATTTTGCGCTTGTCCAGAAAATCGCGAAGCTGCGTGGGGAAGTTCACGCCCTCCAGACGGACGACATCGCCCTCGAGCGTGCGGCCCGGCGCCAGGCGCACCTCGTCCGACCCGGCGAGGTCCTCTACCGCCTTCCCCCGACGAATCCTTAGTGCGACAGAGCCCGGACCGGGCCGCCGCCCGGCCCAGCCCGGACGCTGCCCGATCGAGGCCCGAACGCTGGCCGATCGAGGCCCGGACGCCTCCCGCAATCCGCCTGAAGCGACGCATCCGCTCCGGGCCGCCCCCTGGAAACCGGACCCAGGACCGCACCGCGGTGGCTGCCCGCCCGGCGGCGCGACACCCGCCGTTGCGGGCTTTTTGCCCGGGGACGGCGAGCAGCATTTCGACACCGACGGCGCGTCCCGCCGCCAGTGGTGGCCTCCCGGGCAAAATTTTTTTCTCCCACGGCCCGGACCGGAACGGCGAAATCGGCTCCCGTGGCGGCGGCCCGGACCGGAACGGCGAAATCGGCTCCCGTGGCCCGGAAGGCCTCGGGCTCCGGCCGATCCGGGCGCTGGCTGGCGACCGCAGGCCGGATCCGGGGCGAGTGCCGCCGCGAGGCACGGTTCTGGGTCGCCTCCTCTTGATCTAGGGGCCCCGACCCTGAAATGCTGTGGGGTCGCCTGGGAGAGTCCTTTTTGGAGGCTCCGCGGTCGGCACGGTGACGGGGCGCCCTTCGAAGGGCGCCCCGTCCCGCTGGCTGCCCGGTCACACCACCGCCCAACCCCAGGGAGAGCCCACCCGACCCCACACGTCACCGCTCTCCCCATCGCAGCCGCGCCCAGGCATCACGCGACCGCTTTTCCTCGAATCGTTCGCCGTCAGGAGCAGCCGCTGGTCGCTCCGCAGTTCAGACAGCGATAACAGGACCCATTTCGAATCATGATCGAACCACAGTCCGAGCAGCTCGGCGCGTCCGATTGCTGCTCGAAGGCCACCGCTGCCTCGCTCGCCACACCCGTGAGCGTGGTCGCCGCAGGCACCTCGACCGTGGGCTCGGACACTTCTCCCTCGGTGGCCAGCCCGACCTGGGTGCGCTTCTCGGCCGCCAGGAAGCGGACGCCCAGGAAGCGGAAGATGTAATCGGTGATGGACTTGGCGTAGGGGATCTCGGGATTCTTGGTGAAACCCGAGGGCTCGTAGCGCACATGACCGAACTTGCTCACCAGGGCATCCAGCGGCACACCGTACTGGAGGGACATCGAGGTGAGGGTCGCAATCGTGTCCATCAAGCCGGAGATGGTACTGCCCTCCTTGGCCATCTTGATGAAGATCTCGCCAGGTGTCCCGTCGTCGTAGAAGCCGACGTGGATGTACCCCTCGTGCCCCGCAACGTCGAACTTGTGGCGCACCGACCGGCAGTCGGCAGGGAGCCGCCGACGCACGACGCCGGACTCGGCAACGGCTCCGGCCCCCTGGGGCTCGGCCGCGGCGGCCGCATTCGTGCTCCCGGCTTTTTCCTCGGCAGCGTCACTGCTGCGGGAGGTGTTCAGGGGCTGGGTCCTCTTGCACCCGTCCCGATAGATCGCGACCGCCTTCAGGCCGAGCTTCCAGGCGAGAAGGAACGCCTGCTCGACGTCGGCAACGGAGGTATCCGAGGGCATGTTGATCGTCTTCGAGATCGCCCCGGACAGGAAGGGCTGCACCGCACCCATCATGCGCAAATGCCCCTCGGGCGCGATCGCGCGGGTCCCGCGGGCGGCCTTGAACGCGCAGTCGAAGATCGGCAGATGCTCGTCCCGCAGGTCCGCCGCGCCCTCGATCGTGTCCTCGGCCTCGAGGTATTCGACGATCGACTGCACCTCCTTGGAGTCGTACCCCAGGCGCTTGAGGGCCCCGGGGACGGTGTTGTTCACCATCTTGAGCATGCCGCCGCCGACCAGCTTCTTGTACTTCACCAGGGCGATGTCGGGCTCGATGCCGGTCGTGTCGCAATCCATCATGAAGGCGATGGTGCCCGTGGGCGCGAGGACCGTTGCCTGCGAGTTCCGGAATCCCACCTCGCGGCCAGCGGCCAGCGCCTGGTCCCACGAACTGCGCGCTGCGTGCAGCAGATCCAGCGGCACGTGCGTCGTCGAGAGTTTCATCGCATACGCGCGGTGCTTCTCGATCACGCCGAGCATCGGCTCGAGATTGGCTTCGTAGCCCTCGAAAGCGCCCTTCTCCGCGGCCAGTCGGGCCGACTGCGTGTAGGCCTGGCCACAGACGAGCGCCGTGACGGCGGCGGCGTACTGGCGGCCCGCCTCCGAATCGTAGGGCAGGCCCAGGTCCATGAGCAGGGCGCCCAGGTTCGCATACCCGAGGCCGAGTTCACGGAACCGGTGGGCGTTCTTCCCGATCTCCTCGGTCGGGTAGCTCGACGCGTCGACCAGGATGTCCATGGCCGTGATCAGGATGTCGACCGCGTGACGCAGTGCCGTCGTGTCGAGATCTCCGGACTCGGTCAGGAACTTCATCAGGTTGATCGACGCCAGATTGCAGGCCGAATCGTCGAGATGCATGTACTCGCTACACGGGTTCGACGCATTGATCCGGCCGCTATTCGGGCAGGTGTGCCAATCGTTGATCGTGGTGTCGAATTGCAGACCTGGATCCGCGCAGGCCCAGG
>JAPOLW010000242.1 GCA_029976905.1 bacterium
CGCCGGGGTATGGAGAGACAATCGGGCCGCCCGGCGCTGGACCTTACCGGCCAAACGGGGGAAAGGTGCGCGATGAGCGAAGTGGAGAGCCGGGAGTCGGCGGTCGGGCGACCCGACCTGGACGTGGGTCGACGGCGAGAACGCCGCATGGAAGTCGGTGCCCGCTACGGGCTGCGACGCCTGGTGGGCGCCTTGTTGCTGGTCGCCGTGGGCATCGTTGCCCTCGCGCCGGCGGCGAGCGCCGAAGGAGCCGATGACCCGTGGGGGCCGCTCGAGATTGCCGGCCGCCGGGTGGCCACCGGGGAGACCGCGCGGTTCTTCCTCGATGTCGCCCGAACCTCGGGCCGCGGCAGCCGCATTCTGGACATCTTTCTGGTCGTCACCCGCGGAACCCGGCCCGGCCCCACGCTTTGTCTCACCGGCGGGGTGCACGGCGACGAACTCAACGGAATCGAGATCGCCCACCGGGTCTACGCCGGGACGTCCGCGGCCGAACTCACCGGTACGCTGATCGCGCTGCCGGCAGTGAACATGGCGGGACTGAGCAGCGGGTCGCGCTATCTCCCCGACCGACGGGATCTCAATCGCGGGTTTCCCGGCAACCCCGACGGCAGCCTGGCCGGCCGTATCGCCTACACGCTCTACGAGGGCGTCGTGCGGCATTGCAACGCCTTGATCGACCTCCATACCGGCTCTTCGTTCCGTGCCAACCTCCCGCAGATTCGCACCGACCTTGAATCGCCGCCGGCGCTCGCGTTGGCGAGGAGCTTCGGGGTGGGCGTCGTTTTGCACGGCCGCGGCCCCGAGGGCAGCCTGCGCCGCGCCGCTCTGGATGCCGGAATCCCCTCGGTGATCTACGAGGCGGGTGAGCCGTTGCGGTTCCAGGAGAATGAGATCGCTCTCGGTGTTCGAGGCATCCGCAATGTGATGGCCGACATGGGCATGATCGACGCCGAGGCGAAGCCACGGCCGTCGCAGGTCTTTCGCAAGACGCTCTGGGTGCGAGCGGGCGCGGCGACGGGGGTCTTCTTCCCGAAAAAATCACTCGGAGACGAGGTCCGCGCCGGCGACGTTCTCGGGACCGTCACCGATCCGGTCGACGAGCGGTTCACCGAGATCGTCGCGCCGGCCGACGGGCGGCTCATCGGCATGGCCGTGCCGCAGATCGTCCTGCCGGGATACGGTCTATTCCACCTCGGGATCGACCCGCAGTAGGACGCCTGGCCGGCCTACTCGGCGAGGAGGATGGGCGGGCGCATCGAGGTCATGACGCCGCGGCGCCAGGCCTCCTGGCCCGCGACCGCCCAGAGGTCCAGCGGATTGTAGTCATCGGTAATGATCTCGGCCGCGCCGGCGATCTCCAACGGTTCGGTAACGCCCATCAGTCGGCGTATCGGCCGGGCTGCGACGAAGGGGATCCGGCCTTCGCGGATCTCGACGGGCTCCCGTGCGGCCACCAGCAGATTGCTGCCGCAATCCACCGGCGGTGGCACCCCGTACACGCGAACCCAGGGGAGGTGGGCCTCGATCGTGCGCACGATCGAGCGCAGGGGGCGGCCGTTCTGCCCCGTCCGGCAGCCTCCGAAGTTCACCAGCAGGAGGCCGTCGGGGCGCAGGTGACTCTCGACGAGTGCGACCATCTCGGTGGTGAGGAGATGCGCCGGCACGACCTCTCCGGCGAATGCGTCGAGGACGATGTAATCGAAGGTGCGTTCGGTCGTCGCGAGGAATTGCCGACCATCGGCAACGACCACTTCGGTCCGCTCACGATCGAATCCGAAGAGTCGCTCGGCGACATCGACGGTCTCCGGGTCGATTTCGACTACGACCACCTCGTCGACGCCCCACGTGCCGAACAGGCGTGGGATGCTCGAAGCGCCCAGGCCGATGACCAGGGCCGATTCGCCGTCGGGCTTGGCGAGGTAGGCGAGCTTGGCGAGAAGCGGCGGATAGGCAATCAGGCTCTTTCCGGTGGCACGATCGACGACGCTCTGGGTTGCTCCGTTGACCAGCAGGGCACGTCGATTGCCGGTGTCCACGACCTTGAGCTGACCGAAGTGGGACTCGCTGACGTGTCGGAGTGCCCTGGGGCGCGGGGGCGTTTGCGCGATGGAAGCGCCCGCGAGAGCGAGAATGGCGAGGCCGACCAGCATCCGTGGGCGGGCGTGGATGCCCTGGTAGGTCAGCGCGGGAGCCACCAGCACCGCCGCACAGCCCATGAAGATCCGGCTCACCCGGTAGTGCGGAAGGAGATAGAAGCCGGCGAGCAAGGTTCCGACGAGACTTCCGGCGGTGGAGAGGGCGTAGAGTCGCCCGGCGGTTGCACCGACGTTGGTGAGAAGATCGGCGCGGAGGCGGACTGCGTAGGGCGAGACCATCCCGAGCACGGTCAGCGGGGCCGCCACCAGAGCCAGCGCCGCCGCGAGAGCGCCGCCGCGCAATCCGAAGACCTGGGTGGACATCAGGACGGGCCCTCGCAGAAGCGGCATGCCCAGAATCAACAACGCCGCTGCTTCGAAGAGAAGGAAATACGCACCGGCCGTGGGCCAACGATCAGCGACCCGTCCTCCCATCCAATAGCCCACCGAGAGCGAGAGAAGAGTCACCGCGATCAAGGACGACCAGACGTAGAGGCTGGTGCCGTACACCGGGGCGATCAGGCGGGTGCCCAACACCTCGAGCACCATGACGACGGCCCCCGAAAGGAAGACGCTGACGGGCAGGATCGCTCCCAGAGTGCGCTCGTCCCGGAGGTCGCCGTGCGGGGCCTCGTCCTCGGCAGGCACGGTCAGGAGAGCTCCTTCGGGGCCCCGAAGTGGCCTCCTGGGGGTGCAACACCCCGTGTGGCTCGAACGTCCCGGAGAGGCTCCGGGGGCCGGCTGGAGGATTGCGGAGGTCGCATCGTCGGCGCGGTCGGTCCCACATCGCAGAAATAGCCGCGTTGCCGAGGAGTGTCGAGCCGGCCGGCCCTTTTTGGTTTGAGGTTGGTCGAACCCGACGGGGCTCCCCCGGGCCGGAGCCGCGGCGACCCGCCCACGAGGTGCTCGCGGCGCGGTTCCGGGCGAACGGGCGGTCGAGGACGACCGACGGGGCAGGGGTCTGCACCGGGCCGATCAGGCAGGCGGGGCCATCCTGCAGGGAATGGCGCGGTTCGCGCGGCGGTGGGCCGCCTGCGGTCCGCGCGGGAGGAGGGCGCCTAGCTCTTGCCCTTCTTCTTGGCGATCTCCTCTTCGATGATCGCCTTATAGGCCTCGAAAGAGCGCGGTCCGGAGGCCTTTTTCCCACCGATAAAGAAGGTGGGCGTTCCGCGGACGCCGGAGCGCCCTGCGAGCTGCATGTCCTCGTTGACCATCGCCTGGGTCGAGGGGTCGGCCATGTCCGCCTTGAATTGCTCGATGTCGAGGCCGAGTTCCGCCGCCGAGTCGAGGTAGTACTGATCGCTCAGGGCGTTGTACTTCTCCATGATCTTGTCGTGCATTTCCCAGAACTTACCCTGCTTGCCCGCGGCGACCGACGCCTTGGCGGCGGGCATCGCGTTCTTGTGGAAGTTCAACGGGTAGTGCTTGTAGAGGACCTGGAGATCGTCGGGGAAGGCTTCAACTAGTTGGGCCACCAAACTGGTGGCTCGCGCGCAGTGTGGTCATTGGAAGTCCGAGAACTCGACCAGGGTAACGGTCGGTTTCTCTGCTCCTTTCGGGAAGGACCTGGCCACCGGAAGGTCGTAGACCTTGTTGGGGTCCTCCTGGGGCCGTGAGGGCCGCGCGCTGCCCGCCTTGGCCAGGATGTCCTTCTGGCCTTTTTGCAGGGCGTCGAGTTTGGCGATGATGTCGGCCTGTTGCTTCTGCAGGGTGCCGACCTTCGCCGAAACCAGATCGACCCGTCCCTTCACGTCCTCGGTCCCTTGCTGGTCGACACAGGCCGCCAGGGTCAGTGCCACGAGTCCCGTGAATAGGGATCGGGTGGTCCGGTGAAAAGCCATCGCGAGGAGTATGGCCATGGTGGGTCGTTGAATGCAAGTCACGGCGAGGATTTTCGTGGTCCGGGCCCGGTTGCGGCCGCGCGGCCCCAACCGAACCCGGTCCCAGCGTCGTTGCGAGCAAGGCGATCCGTGCTTGGGTAACCCCATGTCTATGGCGCCCTCGACGGCACGGTCGGCCCTCCCCAGCGCCCGCGCCGAGGGGCGGGACCGGGGCGATCTCCCGGTCGACAGTTTCGTTGCACGGCTGCTAGTACATGTCTCGAGGCTGGCGCTGGGGGCAAATCGGGTTGCGCCCGTGCCGGGACGTCGATGAATCCAGAAATCCGTCGCTTTTTCGTTTGGTTCGTGGCCCTCTCGGTCCTTCTCCCGACGCGCGCTCGGGCCGACGCGATCGACGATTTCCGCAACGGCTGGACCGGGCGGGCGCTTGCGTACCAGCGTCAGCTCGACCGCGATACGCCGCTTGCCGACATCAACGTCCTGGGCGCCCACAACGCCTTCAATGCCGATGTCTATTCGAACCTGATCCGCTACATCGACCCCAATCAGTTCGACTCGATCTTCAACCAGCTGCGCATGGGTGCCCGCGCGATCGAACTCGACGTGCATTGGACCTCCAAGACCGAAGGGCCGATCTCCTTCCCCGACCGTCTGGTCCTCTGCCACGGCACCGCCGACCACATCGGCTGCAGCCTCGAAGATCGCTACTTCACCGAGGGGCTCGAGGAGATCGCCGCCTGGCTGGGCACATCCGACAGCATCGACCAGGTCCTCCTCCTGCACATCGAGGACAAGATGGACGGGCAGCACGGCGAGGCCTTCGCCCAGGTCGAGTCCCGCATCGGCAATCACGTCTACTACAGTGGAGGCTGCTCCGACATCCCCGGCACTCTCACGAAGGCTGACGTTCTCGCGGCTGGCAAGCGGGTAGTGATCTGGAACGAAGGGGCGTGCAGCGGCGACGGGAACTGGAACTCGATGGTCTTCACCGGCCTGGGCGGAATCGACCGCACCTGGGAGGACCGGACCCTTTTTGGCGGCGGGGCGCGCCCGGACATCGGCCCGACCGAAGTCCGTGATCTCTTCGCGGGCGGTATGAACGTCGTCGATCTCGACGAGTTGCAGGTGACCGACGAGCGCTGGGCGGCTGCGGTCTGGAGCTGGGACATCGACGAGCCCAATGACGTTGGCAACGAGGATTGCGCGGCGCAGATCGCCAACGGCCGGTGGAACGATTTCGACTGCAACCAGGAGCGCCTCTTCGCCTGCGAAAATCTTCTCACCGGCGGCTGGGCGGTCAGCGCGACGATGGGCCCGTTTGGCCTTGGCGCACAGGCGTGTGCGGCTCTCGGCGAGGAATACCGCTTCAGTGTTCCGACCAATAGTCAGGACAACCAACTCCTCAACGGCGCCCGCATCAACTCGGGTCACGATACGGCCTGGCTGAATTATGACGATCGTGCGGTCGAAGGAGAGTGGGCGCGCAACGACACCGAAGATGTGTTCTTCGGGGCCGGTGGCTTCACGCTCGTCTCCGGCGAGTCCCTCTCGGGCAAGAGCCGCATGCTTCGCCTGGAGCCCAATTGCAACCTCGTGCTCTACAGCCTCGACACCGACGTCGTTGGCGCCGGACTCTGGACCAGCAGCACCGCGAATCGCGGCCTCGACTGCCGTGTCGATTTTCAATCGGACGGCAACCTGGTCCTCTACGACGGCGGCGGCGCTCCGCTGTGGAGTTCGAGCACCAGCGGCGCCGAGCTGCGCCTTCAGTCCGACGGCAACCTGGTGATCTACGACGGCGGCGGCCAGGCCCTGTGGGCGACCTATACCCACTACCCGTCTGATCTCGTCGTCGATGCGGGTCAACTCACGTTGACCACCGGTCAGGTTCTGCACAGCGCCAATCGCCGGCTCATCCTGCAGGACGACTGCGAATTGGAAGTCCTCAGCTTCGAGAATGGCGTCATCGGCGGCGTGGTCTGGCGGAGCAATACGGCCGGGGCGGGAACGGGTTGTCACGCCGACTTCCAATCCGACGGCAACTTCGTGCTCTACGACGGCGAGGGGAACTACCATTGGGCCTCGGGAACGTCCGGAACGACGGGTGCCCAGCTGCGCATGCAGGCCGATGGAAACGTGGTGATC
>JAPOLW010000243.1 GCA_029976905.1 bacterium
ATCTGGCGGAGCGACAGGATCGTTACCCTAACCATTGGAGGTGTTGCGTAGATCATCGTCGCAATCATTGCCGCAACCGGTCCAAAGCCGAAAAGAAAGAGAACCGGTACCAGATATGCAAATACAGGGACCGTTTGCATAAGATCAAGTACCGGGGAGAGCATGCGCTCCAGAAGGGGGTGGCGGTAGGCGGGGATACCAAGCGCAAAACCCATTCCTACGCCCAGCGGAACAGCAATAATGATTGAACTCAACGTCACCATGGCGCTTTGCCGCCACCGGCGCAGTCCCCGGTGGCGACTCGAGGCTAGCTGAGATTCGGGGCAAAAACGTGCTTTGAGTTTCCTACCTTCGAACTCCGCCGAACAACCAGCGGCTGAAAGCCTCGACAGAACGGAACGTTACGACACCTAGAAGCACTCAGCCGGACTCACCCAAAATCGGGAGCAACCGATTCGTAATCCGTAGGTCGTCGGTTCAATTCCGGCGGGTCGCCCTCGGGAAGCCTCGCGTGAGCGGGGCTTTTTTCGTTTGCGGGGCGTGCGCGGCAAGGACAAGAACCCTACGACCGGGAACTCCAGCGGCGACGCAATTCGTTTCGGTTGGGTTCCTGGGCATTCGCTCCGCCACGAACTCCCGAGAGCCGGCCACCGGCTCACTTGATCGCTCGGCGGAAAGGGAAGCGTACCAGCGTGTAAATGATGGAATCTTTGCCCGGTATCGGATCGAAGACGGGGCCACTTCCTCCCGGAAGAATTTCGAACCCCTCGCTCAGGAACATCTCCAACGCCATGGCGCAGTCGTCGCCGACACTCACGTCGATTCCGACCGTGGGGGCAAAATTTGTGACCGCGAAGCTGTCGTCCTCCGTCGCGGAGCACTTCAAAATCGCAGTCTTCAGGTTCCTTTGTGCGAATGCTTCGGAGCCCAGGAATCCCGTCGACGACGATAGGCCGATCGACGCTACGAAAAAGAGCACGGAAACCACGAGCAGCGGGCGTGAGAAACAAGTCGGCATTTGGACCTCCAGGCTTTGGATGGGTTTTGGCCCACTCCGTCTTTCACCGCTTCTACATAGATCACATCCCCTCGCATCACGGCAAGAGCCCGTATGGGCCGCCGGCACCGTATCTGAACCCCCGACGGGGGACGGAGGCCCGCAAGATACGCCCCGTGCTCTTGATGCAGACGGATTCCTTGCATTTGGCCACATTCGCCCGGTTTGGGCCTTCGTCTGCACCGCCCAGTGGCTTCGTCGCGGGCAGGTCGGGCGGCGGAAGCCTACCCGCGGAAGGTTTGGGCGCCCGCGCCATGGCCGAACCGCTTCCAGCTCGCCGCGTCGGACGTGATCACGGTCCACGAGTCTGCGAGCGCCGCGAAGCGGACGGACCGGATTCGCGAGCTACGCGCCCACGGACGCCCGGTCCTGTGACCGAGTGGATGGCCCGCCCGCACGGGAGTCGGTTCGGGACCCACCCTCCGATCTTCAAGGAGGAGGGCGTAGGCTGCTACTGCTGGGATCTCGTTTCGGGCAAGACGCAGACGATCTTCGGATGGAAGGACCGGCCGGGGAGGCCCGAGCCGGAGGTCTGGCACCGCGACGTCCTGCGGCCCGACGGTACACTGTTCGATCCGTCTGAAGTCGCGCTCTTGCAAAGAGCTATCGGCAGGTGAAGCGTCGGTGAAAGGGTAGTGTTGATCGACCCTCGGGACGCGCAAACTTCGGAGTCTCGAAGGAGAGTGATACGCATCGCAGATGAGACCCGTAGTTCGAATCTTGGCAATGACGGTCGTCGGGATGGCGACCCTCGGCCCCGCGAGCACGCGTGCCCAGGACCGGGGCCTGACCGGTTACGCCGAAGAGATCGAGAATTCGGACGCCGTCGAAGGAACGATGGGGGCGGTCGATGCCGGCCAGGCTCAGGGCGAGGAGGCGCTCTCGCGAGATGCCACGAGCGGGCTCTCGACGCGGGCCACTCGGCGGGTCGAAGAGATCGTCGTACAGGCGCGCCACACCCGGCACCGGCCCGCCGCCGCCGTGTCCACGATCCCCTGCGCCCGCGATCAGCCTCCGGGACACGCCCGGCGGCTTTCAGTCGGCCCCCGGGACACGCCCGGCGGCTTCTGATGCCCAGAGCAGCCGCGCCGGTGCCCTCCCGCGAGGGCCTCGACAACTCCGCCACCGGCGCAGTCCCCGGTGGCGACTCGAGGCTAGCTGAGATTCGGGGCAAAAACGTGCTTTGAATTTCCTACCTTCGAGCGATCCGTCTTCGCGGTAGATCTGAGCCGTCGCGCCAACCCGCAGCGTTCGACGCGCCTTGACGACTGTCCCTCCCTCGAACTTCCTGCTCACGGTCGTGTCCTGGAAATCGTCGACACGAACGACGAGGGTGTTCTGGCAGGACGCAACCGCCGGCACACCACCTGCCGACGGATCGGCACCGAGCCCGAGGTTTCGATCCTGCGTCCCCAGAACTTCGTCGAGTTGGCTGTCAGCGATGATCTCGAACTTGCGGCGTCGCTGGATTTCCTGGATCAGCTGCCCATCGAGGGAATCGAGGAGAGTCGCCAGAGAATTCGAGCCCGGGTAGCGTTCGTTGATGGCATCGGTCGCTTCGACCTTGCGGACGCAAAGCCGCATCTTGCCCTTTGGCTTTCGCCCGCCCGTCTGGTCTGCGACGATCAGGAGCCCACCGGAATCGGCAGGTAGCAAGTCCACCGCGGCTCCTCCCACCCCGGGAGAAGACAGGATGACCGCGAAACTCATCGCAACGGCGCGTGGCACGAATTGCTCGAACACCAGGTGAGCAAACTTCACATGGCTCCTGACGGAGTGGGTTCTGATCATCGTTCATCCTCTGCGTTGCACACGACCTCACCGCGACAACCCGCGGGCGCCAAACTACAGGCACCTTGTCGGGCTGGGCGGACAGTCGAGAGGTGATACTGAGGCCATTCTCGTAGAGCCAGCCGAAAACCCGCCACGATCCTGCGCGCAAACCTACGAGAGGTCCGTCGTTGATTTCCGTCGCTTGGTGGCATCGTGATGGAACTCCCGCGCTTTGCGGAGCCATCAACAGGTACCCCAAAAACCCCTCGGACAACCACCCTGCTACACGACCTACCTACAGCACTTGCAGCCATGACTTTCGTCACGTCCGCAATGCCAGGTACATCCTATTCCAGCGCCGTCAGGAGAGATGCCAGATAGTCCTTCGCTAGCCCGGTCAACGCTCCGCGCGCAGCCCATGCATTCCCGGCCGCCATGCGCGGGCGCGCGCGGGCGCAGAGAACCAGCCGCGATGGTAATCGATGCCGAGTCCTGGAGGAGATCAGGTGAGGCTTCCCCATGTCGTGACCTTCGGACCATCCCGACGCTCGACCAATAGTCCGTTCGACATATTGGCCACCAACGATTCGAGAGCTATCCCGGGTCGTAGATAATTTGAGTCGAGTTTGTCGTTCGATCCAACCCCACCAACCCGGCGGGATTACCCGGGCCTTGGGTCCACGGTCCGACTGGGGCGGTACTCTTGATCAGACGGTCGCCGTCGAAGGATCGACCTGATCGGCGGGTCGACGATCAAACCGATTCAGATACGCAGCCCGGTCAAGAACCGGGCTCCAAAGACAATGGAGGAGACCAGAATGAAACTCAGAGTCGTAGCAACAGCGATGACCGCGTGCGCACTCACGTTCGGCGTAGCCGAGGGCGTTCGTGCACAACAAGGTGCGTTCGATAGGCAGGGTATCTACGTCTCGGCGACCGGCGTCGCGGCGATCCCGCTGGGGAACCCGGGCGACATTGTAGATGTCGGCGGAGGCCTGACCGCCGCGCTGGGATGGCAATTCTCCCCGTCGCTGGCGATCGAGGGCGAATTCCTCGGAACCTGGTCCTCCGGCGAGTACAGCTCGATCGACATTGGCTCGATCGACATTGACTACGCAACCTACAACTTCTTCGCCGGACCGCGCGTCCGTGTGCCCATCGTGCCCGATACCCTCGCGCTGACGGCCGGGGCCGGGATCGGAGTACAGATTGTTGAGATCGAAGGGTCCGTTTCGGGAAGCTTCTTCGACGTCTCAGCCTCGGCCGAAGAAACGCTATTCGCGTGGCAGGTCAAAGGAGGCCTCGAGGCGCCAATCACGCAATCGCTCGCCCTGGTCTTCGACGTGCGCTACGCGGCCTCCGCAGATTACGCCGGAGACGGCACCGTCGGCGTAGGAGGTGGCATCCGCTTCGGATTCTGAGGAGCGGTTCGGCAGACTCCTGGTAGGTGGGTGGATGGGGGTTCCGTGCAGGGAACCCCCATCCGCAACCGAGGATCATGAGACGCACTGGGAGAGACGCTCGACCCAAACAATGCGGTGAAGCTGTCTACCCGACACCCCCCAGCGCTCGCATGACGGCGAAGGTCTCTTCCTCGCTCACTGCGGTGCTGCTCGCCCCTCCGCTCGTGAGCATCTGCCGCAGGGAAGCGCCGGTGGAGAATTGCGCCACGACGAAGCCGCGCTCCCGGTCGATCCAGAGATATTGCCCGAAGGCTCCCATCGCGATGAATTCCCGGTCGTAGGCGGGAGGCAGCCAGAACTGGAAGCTGTATCCGGAACGCCTGGAGGCCTCCGGGGAAACGACCGGTTCCTGGAAGGGCGCCTGCGCCTGCTCGACCGCAGCGATCCAATCCGGTCCTACCACAGGCTCGCCTCCGAGTTCGAGATCCTCGAGATAGAGTTGGCCCAGGTTCGCGAAGTCCTGCAGGCGCAGCGAGAGGCAACAATGCCCCATGGCGTGACCGCTTGCGTCGAGGCCCCAGCGAGCCGCACCGAATCCGCCGGGTTCCCAGAGCTTCTCCTCGACGACCTCCGCAAACGGCTTCCCGTACGCGCCACGCAGCACCGCCGACAGGACATGGGTGTCCGTAGCGATGTAGTTGAAGTCCGTCCCCGGAGCCGTCCGCCGGCCGAGCGCCGCAGCCCACCGATCGAAATCCTCGCCGCGCTGCAGGACGGCGTCGTACAGGTCGTCGCGGTTGGGGCTTCCCTCGAAATGGTGGAAGTCGATTCCCGAGGACATCATCATCACGTGCCGGATCGATGTCTCCCCGTACGCCGTGCCGACGAACTGGGGTGCGTAGACCTCCACCCGATCGTCGAGGCTCTGGATCGTTCCGTCGTACACCGCCATTCCGATCAGCGTCGCCGTGAAGCTCTTCGAAGCCGACCAGATGTGGCTTCGGCTCTCGCGGTCGAGTCCCTTGCGGTAGACTTCGGTCCGAACCTTTCCGTCGTGAAGGAGCATCAGGCCGGAGACGTTGGCCCGTTCGATGTAGTCGGAGACAGTCCTCCGCTCTCCGTCGAACTCGTAGGTAACGGTCGCGGGGTCGATCAGGTCCCGCTCGTAGATCCTCGGCGAAGAAGAAGACGGGATCTCCGCCTGGGGCTGGATCACGCCCCAATCGGCGAAGAGATCAGCCCGCAATGCCTCGATCGGCATCGTGTACCAACGCCTCGGCTGATGTTCCCGGACCGGAGTGTAGATCCACACGACGCCGAGACACGCCAGGACGAGCGGCAAGACGACGAAGAAGGCGAGAATCTTCCTCATACCCCATCGCTCCGGAGATCACCGCAAAGGAAGGACGTCCGGAGGGGGCGCCTCGCCCGTCCCCGGGACCTCATTTGATGCTTCGGTCGAAGTTCGGATACCGGTACTCGAGCTTGTCGTCCGTCGTGAGCTGGCAGTGCTGCCGGGTGGCGATGTCGTAGAGCATGATCCTGCCGTTGTCGGCGTAGATGAGCTGCCGGTCGTCGGGCGAGAAGCTCGTGTACCAGACGATCCTCTCCCAGGTCGGCTCGGTGAAGGCGACCTCGTTGCGGATCGTCCGGCTGGCCGCATCGAAGTCGGCGATGCAGAGTTCCGCTCCCAGGTACTCGCCCTTCGGAAGGTTCTCCATCGTCTGCCGCATGTACGAGATCTTCGTCTCGTCGTGGGAGATCGAAGCCTTGTGGAGGTACGCCGGAGCGTTCGGGTACTCGACGGGCTGGTACTCCGGGGAGGGGCCTCCGGGATCCAGAAGGAAATACTTCTTGCTCCCCCGCCGCAGGAACATCCGGCCA
>JAPOLW010000244.1 GCA_029976905.1 bacterium
CTCGAAGTACATCCGGTGGCGAAGCACATCGGCGATCGGCACCCCTTCGGGGCAGGAATCGAGGCAGGCGCCACAATGCGGACCGCAATAGGTCCCACGGATCTGCTCATCGTAGCGCTCGAGTCGCGCAAGATCGCTGCCCTCGGGGCGGCCGCCCGATGCGTGGAGATATTCGTCGAGGTGCTGCAGTTCGAAGAAGGAAATGATCGAGCAGGAAACGTCGGGGTTCGAATTCACCCACTTCAGGGCCGACTGGGCATAGGACCGGGCGTCGTCACGGAATCCGTCCAGACCGTGATGCTTGGCACCCTTGAGCGTCTTCATCGCGACGACGCCCATGTCCTGCTCACGACGGGCTTTGGCCATCAGGCGGTCGAGTTCCGGCCAGATCCCATGATGATACGCAACCATCATGACATCGAACTTACCCGAATCGATGGCGGCCTCTGCCACCTCGGGCAGCCGCGGGGTATGGGAGGAGAAGCCCAGGAATCGAGCCTTCCCCTCCTTCCGCAACTCCTCGAAGGCCTGGTGCATGTTCGGATCCATCAACCGGTCGACGTCGTCGCAGGAGTGCACGTGGATCAGGTCGACGTAATCCGTCCCGAGACGACCCAGGCTTTCGTAGATCACCTCTTTGTAGTCCTGCACGGGAGTCCCCGCGGGCAGATGTCCGATGGGCGTGCAGAACTTCGTGGCCAGAAAGAAACTGTCGCGCGGTCGATCACGGATGGCACGACCGACCGCCTCCTCGGACCCGGAGGCCGAGTAGTCTGGCGCCGTGTCGATGTAGTTCACTCCCCGGTCGAGGGCGAGTTCGACGATTTCCGTTCCCTTGTCTCCACGGATCTGTCCGGCCCCGAGCACGATGTCGGAGACCGGCCAATTCGTGCGGCCGAGTCGACCGTAGGACTGCACCCGGCTCCCCCTCCAGGGATCTTCCCAGGAGGGGTGGGTCTTCGCGACCTCGGCTCCAAAAACCTCGGCGACCGGACGACGCCATCCCGGGCCGCCGGTCCCCCACCCCAGGAAGGTGCGACCAAACATGGCGCCGCCGCCGGCCAGAAGAGCGCCCGTGCCCGTGGCGAAACTGGTCAGAAAGGAACGCCGCGCGGCGACCGTGCCGCCCGAACGCCGGAGATCATCCCGGGCGCGTGCACGGATGGCCGTGCGCATGGCGACGAAGGAGAGGATGGCGAGGAGCAGCACCAACCCAAACGCGGCGAGAAGACCCCCCACCGCCTTGGTCGCACCCGGCGCCACCGACATGACGGCCGACTGGAGCGCTTCCCCTCCGGGGAAGGCCGAGGAATCGAGGCCGACCAGCGAACTGTAGAGAAGCGGCCCGGCGACGGTAAGGCCGATGACCGCACTGGCGATGACGGCGACGAGAGCAACGGATCTGGGTTTCATGGCACCTCCGTGAGACTCCTTCGTTCAATGCATCTTTTCGGAGCTTCCGGCAAGGCACAGCGGAAGACGGGTCGATCGGGTCGAAGAGTCCGGGTTCCCGGCAACTCCGTTCCCGGCCGAGAGGAAGCCGAAGCAGGCGACGCCCCGATCGTGAAACCAGCCTCCGGGTACCGTCGCAGCGGGTTTGTGCTTCGTCGCGGTCGGCACCGACGTGGTCACCCGACGAGGAGACAGAGGGCGGCCCGGCGTCGCGAACGAGAACGCTGGGACGAGCAGTACCGGGACCAGGGCCGTGACGAGGCGCCCTGGGCGACCACGCTTCGCGCGAAAAAGGCAGCGCGGGCGAAAGCAGAGAGGAGCGAGGCAGCGCGGACGGGGAGGCGGTCCGCGTCACCGCTCCGCGGGGCCGCTTTGTTCCCGCCCGGCTCGTGCGGTAGGCCACAGGCTACGGCCGTAACCCGGAGGCCGGAGGCCGGAGGCCGGAGGAGGCCGTCACCCGGAGGCCGGAGGAGGCCGTCACCCGGAGGCCGGAGGAGGGAGGCCGGAGGCCGTCACCCGGAGGCCGGAGGAGGGAAGCAAGACATGCGGGGGGCCGAAAACAAACACACCGATCGACGACGGCGCCGACCGATTGCGCTGATCGCCGCAGTGCTGCTGCTCACCACCGCCCCCCTGCCCGCGCACGCCGCGACGCGTCGACTTCTCTGGGGAGACACCCATCTCCACACGAGCAACTCCTTCGACGCCTTCTTGAACCTGAACCACACCGCCGACCCCCACACCGCGTATCGCTATGCCAAGGGTCTGCCCGTGGTCCACCCCGGCCACCGCGCGCGGATCCGGATCGGAACACCATTGGACTTCCTCGTCGTGGCCGACCACGCCGAGTTCTACGGAGCCATGCGACACGCCGTGCAGCGAGGCGTTCCACGCGACGACCTCGGAGCCTGGGACGGAATCGTGGCTCTCTTCGGTCAGACCGTCCTCCGTCAGGTGACGGCGTGGGATTACGGTCGCGAGTTCTTCGCCTCGCTTCTCCCGCCCCCCGGTGCCACGCCCGAGGATGCGGCGGCGCAGGGGCTGAGCTTCAATGCGCCCGGCGGCGCGACGATGGTCCGCACGATGTGGCAGGAAGCCATCCGCATCGCCGACGAACACAACGATCCCGGCACCTTCACCACTCTCATCGGCTGGGAGTGGAGCTCGATTCCCGGCGGCGCCAACCTCCACCGGGTCGTCTTCACCAGCGCAGATGCGACCACGGCGTCGCAGTTCCAGCCTTTCAGTTCGATCGACAGCGCCTATCCCGAAGATCTCTGGACCTGGCTCCAGGAGACGAGCGAAGCGACCGGCGCGGAATTCGTGGCCATCCCACACAATTCCAACATCTCGAAGGGGCGGATGTTCGCAGAGACGAACCTCCGGGGCGAGCCCTTCACCCCCGAGAGCGCCCGGACCCGCGCTCGCTGGGAGCCCGTGGTGGAGGCAACGCAATTCAAGGGCGACTCCGAAACGCATCCCGAACTCTCTCCCGCGGACCCCTTCGCCGATTTCGAAACCTACCCGTTCTACATCCAGAACGACCCACCACCCTACGAAGCGAAACCCGGTGACTACGTCCGCTCCGCTCTGCGCCGCGGGCTCGCCATCGAGGAAAAGATCGGCTTCAACCCGTACCGCTTCGGCCTGATCGGATCGACGGACGCGCATACGGGAATCGCCTCGGCGGAGGAGCCGAATTTCTGGGGGAAATTCCCGCGCGATTCGATCCCGGAGGCGAAGGACGGGAGGGGAAGAGCGGGCCGGGGCCCGACGGGTTGGTCGATGTCGGCGTCGGGTCTGGCCGCCGTCTGGGCGGAGACGAATAGCCGCGACGCGATCCTCGAAGCCTTTCGTCGGCGCGAGGTCTATGCGACGACCGGTCCGCGTATCGCCGTGCGCGTCTACGGGGGCTGGCATCTCGAGCCCGCAAATCTCGAGACGGACGTCGCCCACGCCGGTGGAGTGCCGATGGGAGCCGAACTCCCTCCGGGGCGACCGGGCGAAACGCCACGTTTTCTCGTGCACGCACTGAAGGACCCCACCAGCGGCCACCTCGATCGCATCCAGATCATCAAGGGATGGATCGATGCCGAGGGTCGGACACACGAGCGCGTCCATGACGTGGCCTGGGCGGGCGAACGCTCACCCGACGGCCAGGGACGAATCCCGGCGGTGGGTAACACCGTCGACGTCGCGACGGCCACCTACACCAACGACATCGGGGCGTCGGAACTCGCCGGATGGTGGGAAGATCCCGACTTCGATGCGGCCGAGTCCGCCTTCTACTATGTGCGGGTTCTGGAAATTCCGACGCCCCGTCACTCGCTCTACGACGCCGTGGCGCTGGGTGTCGACCCGGCCACGGTCCCGGCCGCCGCGACGATCCAGGAGCGCGCGTATACCTCGCCCATATGGTACCGCCCCGCCTCCGCGAGCCCCGAGGCTCTGCTCGCGCCGGAACCCCCGGGGCAACCGACTCGCGCGCGGACAGCGAATGCAAGACATCTCCCAGCACCCGCGTGGCGCTCCGGCGATGGTCTTGCGAGCCCGGAGGCGCCCAAGGAGATGACGAGATGAAGACGATCCATCGCACCCCTCCCCTCGCAGCGCAGGCCATCGCCCTCGCTGGATTGATCCTCCTCGGGTCCTGCGGCGACGATCCGAGCGGTCCCCAGGCCATCGACGGACCCACCCCGCTCTCCTTTTTCGTCACCAGCATCGGCGGCGGAGAGCGCGGCGGTGACTACGGTGGATTGGCCGGGGCCGACGAGTTCTGCACACGTCTGGCCTCGAGCGCCGGGGCCGGCTCGAGAACGTGGCGGGCCCACCTCTCGACCGCAGACGAAGACGCGCGCAATCGGATCGGAATCGGCCCCTGGTACAACGCGGTTGGAGTCATGGTCGCCCGCGATCTCGACGAACTCCACACCGAGGGAATCCCCCTCGCCGGTCCACCGCTGATCCTCGACGAGAACGGTCAGCCCGTCCCGCTCCGCGAGCACGACATCCCCACCGGGACACGAGCCGACGGCACCTGGTTCGAAGGCCGCACCTGCCGGGATTGGACATCGAACGCCGAAACGGAGATCGCCCAGGTCGGACACAGCGACAACTTCTCGCCCGCCGGTCGCGATTCTCGTTGGAACTCCACCCACGAATCCCTGAGCTGCTCGCAGGAAGGGCTCGCAGCACGCCTCGGGGCGGGGCGCATCTACTGCTTCGCGATCCGCTAGGAGGCGTCGGCATCTGGCTGGCCGATTCCCGGACCTGCCGGGGCCCCCGAGATCGGCGGACGTCGGAGCAGTGACGTCGGTCACCGGCCGGCAGGCATCCGCGTGGGGGAAAAGCCTTCGCGGCCAATGGCCGAAGCCGCCTACTCGAGATAGCCCAGAGCGCGAAGTCGTGCGCGGTCTGCTTCGTCGAAACGGACGGTGGGCGCGACCCGCGGCGTCTCCTCCTGCGCGCGCCTGACAGCGAGCAGGGCATCGAGTTGCCCAGCGATCCCGGGAAGATCGGCCACGACGTTGTTCTCCTCGCCGGGATCCTCCGTCAGTTCGAACAGTCCCCGGTACCCGTCGGAGGCATGGATGTACCGATGGGGACCTTGCTCGATCGCAAAAAGCTTCCGCTTGAACTCGTCGAGGTTCTTCGCCTGGGAATGACGCAGCATCTGCATTTCGAGAGGATGCCAGGCCGTAAACTCCGTGAGCACTCCCTGCCCGCGCAGGCCTTGCTCGAACCGGCTCTCGATGGCCGGAGGAGCCTGGACACCGGAGAGCTCGATCGCATGGCGGAAGATCTCCCTGGTCGAAATCGGTTCGCCGACCCGCGCCGGGTCGATCCGGCCCGGCGCCACCATCACCAGCGGCACGCGCGCGACCTCCCCGTGTACGTTGAACTGGTGTCCGATCCGCCGATGTTCTCCGAGGGCCTCGCCGTGGTCCGCCGTGATGATCACCAACGTGTGGTCGAGGATTCCTCTCGCGTCGAGATCATCGAGGAGATCTCCCACCGCGGCGTCCCAGTCGGCAACGGAGGCATCGTAGACCGCGCGCAAGGCCTCGAAGTCCTTCGGACTGTACGCGTGCGCTCCTGCCATCCAGCCCACATTGGCGTCGACCGTCTGGTCGACGCTGTCCGCATGCTCGGAAAGCCCCGGGGCCAGAAGGCGTCGACGCGAGGCTTCAGAGGGAATCCGCGGCGTGTGCGCCTCCATGTAGTTGATGAAGGCAAAGAAGGGGCGTGGCTCCGGCCTGGACTCGAGCCACTCGATGAAGGCGCGCTGCGCGACCGGGCCGGCCGCCTGGAAGCCCATCGCATGGCCCACCGCCAGTTGAAGGCGAACCCGTTTCGCGTTGACGTCGTTCTCGCGCAATCGCTCGCGCATGACGAGCGCGACCTGCTCGCTCCAGCGCTCCCCCCAGGCGGTCTCGACGAAGTCGAAGCCCTGGGTCAGTCCGTTCTTCTCTGAAACGAAGGGATTGGCGGTGAAGGCCCACGTCTCGTAGCCGGCCTCGGCGAAGACCTCGGCCAGCGTCATCTCCAGTTCGGATAGCCGACTGTTCACGCGCACGACGCCGTGCGCACTCACATCGAGGCCGGTGAAGAGACTCGCGTGTGCCGGCAGGGTCCAGATCCCCGGAGACAACGCCCTCTCGTAG
>JAPOLW010000245.1 GCA_029976905.1 bacterium
GAGCTTCCTGCTCTACGGCATCGCACTGCTCTATGGAGCGACGGGAACCACCAGCTACGCCGGGATCGCGGCAGCCCTCGCAGAGGCTCCCCGTCTTCCGGTTCTCGCCGGCGTCGGGCTCCTGATCGTCGCGCTCGGCTTCAAGGTGGGGGTGGTGCCCTTCCATTTCTGGGCGCCCGACGTCTACCAGGGAGCTCCGACTGCCGTCACCGCGCTCATGGCGGTCGGCGTCAAGGCTGCGGCCGTCGTCGGAACCGCGCGACTTTTCCTCGTCGCCTTCGAGGGCTTGCACGCGGACTGGAGCGTCGTTCTCTGGTGGATCGCGGTCGCGACGATGACGCTCGGCAACTTCGTCGCCATCTCCCAGAACAACGTGAAGCGCATGCTGGCCTATTCGAGCATCGCGCATGCGGGCTACCTCTTCGCGGCGCTCGTGGCGGGCACTTCCCGCGGGGGTGGGGCGGTGCTCTTCTATCTGCTGACCTACGCCTTCATGAACCTCGGAGCCTTCGCCGTCGTCATCGCGGTCGGTGCCCGGGACGAGCCAAACGAGTTGCTCTCGGATTTCGCGGGATTGGGTACCCGCCGACCGCTTCTCGGCGGCGCGATGGTGCTCTTCCTGCTCTCCCTCATGGGGATTCCGCCGCTCGCAGGCTTCGTCGGCAAGCTCTACGTCATCGAAGCGCTCCTGCATGCGGACCGGATCTGGCTGTCGGTGATCTTGATCCTGAACAGCGTCGTTTCGGGGTACTACTATCTGCGTGTGATCATCGAGATGTTCATGCGCGACCCGGCCGGGGAGTACGCCGAGCCCGAGGCGCAGCCGTATCTCATGGCCTGTGTCTTCCTGGCGCTCGTCGGCACCGTCTTCTTCGGGATCTTCCCGGACGTCGCGCTCGATGCGGCGCGCGACTCGTTCGCCGCCCTGCGCTGACTCTACGCGGGCTCTGCGTCCGCTTTGAGAAACGTTCGGCGAACGAGGCGAAGGAAGCTGTCCCGCAGGTCGTCGCGCGACTGCTTCATCCCCGTCTGCACCCAATGGGCCAGATGGATCTGGTCGATGCCCGTGAAGAGGTGCGCGAGGTAGGCGGGGTCTTCGTCGACGAAGACCCCGGCGGCGACGCCACGCGCGAAGATGCCGGTCTGCAGCTCGTGGATCTCCTGGGCCACGTTGCGCTCGGTGCGGGGCTTGAGTGCCCAGGCCGCTCCCGTGCGCAGGTTCATGCGCAGGAACTGCGGGTGATCGTGGAGGTAGTGGATGTAGGTCGCGGCCAGTGCTTCGAGCGTCTCCAGGGGGTCGGTTGCCCGGGCCACGAGGTCTCGCACGAGGGCGAGGATCTCGCGGCCGCGCCGATCGGCGATCGATTCGAAGATCTGCTCCTTGCCCGGAAAGAGTCCGTAGATCGATCCCATCGAGAGACCCGCCGCCACGGAGATGTCCTGAACCTTGGCCTCCTCGAAGGGTTTTTCGGCGAACACCGCCTCGGCCGCGGCCAGGATGTGTCCCCGGTAGCCGTCCTCGCGGGCCGCGCGGGCCGCCGCACGTGGGTTCTCCGACCCGCCGTCTCGTCCTGTCGCGCGCCCTGCCACGAAAGCGGCAGGATACCAGGGTTCAATGCATTGACAAGTCATAATCCCGAATGGTAATTCGAAAAAAGAAACAGGCCTTCAGGAAAAGGAGCCCCCCATGATCGAATTCGGCATTTTCTCCCAGATGCACGTCCCCACCGGCGATGACGAACACAGCCGCTTTCTGCGGGAACTCGAGGTCGCCGAGGCCGTCGACGACGCGGGCTTCAAATACGACTGGGCCCCCGAGCACCACTTCCTGGAGAACTACTCCCACCAGCCCGCGCCCGAGGTCTTCCTCTCCTATGTCGCGGCGCGCACCAAGCGCATCCATGTCGGTCACGCCATCGCCAACATCACCGCCCCGGTGAATCACCCGGCGCGGGTCGCCGAACGCATTGCGACCCTCGACCACCTGAGCGAGGGCCGCGTCGAGTTCGGGACGGGTCGCGGTTCCTCGAGCGCGGAGTGGGGTGGCTTCGCCATCCCGTCGCTCGCCGAGACCAAGCCGATGTGGCGCGAGTCGCTGGAGCAGATCCCGGAGATGTGGAAGGAGGGGACCTACTCCTACGAGGGCAGCTATTTTCGGATGCCGGAGCGCAACGTTCTGCCCAAGCCCTTTTCGAAGCCCAACCCGCCCATCTGGGTTGCCTGCTCGAGTCCCCAGACCTTCGTCCAGGCCGGTGAGCTGGGCCTCGGTGCTCTCTGCTTCACGCTCGGCGATGTCGACTCGGTGGCCGACAACGTGCGCGCCTACAAGGATGCAGTGAAGCGTTGCACGAATCCGGTCGGCGGTTTCGTCAACGACAACGTCGCCGTCACGTCGAATATGTTCTGCCTGGAGGACGGCGACGAGGCGCGGCATATCTACGCCGCGGGTCGGCCGAGCTCCTACCTCGAATTCTTCTTCCAATACCTCGACTCCTTCCCGCGCCCGGAGGGGATGCCCCGCGAGGGGCGCGTCACCGTGCCGCAGCCGACGGCCGACGAGCTCGCGCTCGGCGTCAAGGCGGGCCTGACCCAGGTCGGCACGCCCAACGAGGTCGCTTCGGTGATCGCGAAGTACGAGGCGCTCGGTGTCGATCAGTTGATCTACGCGCCTCTGTGCCACTCCGTCGGACAGAAGGACGTGCTGCGCTCGATCGAGTGCTTCGGCAAACATGTGCTGCCGCGCTTCGACACCGACCCGGTCCACCGCACCCAGCGACTCCGGGAGGCCGCGCGACAGCCGAAGGCCGCCTGAGGCGGAAGGGTTGGTCCTTGGAGCGATGGCGGGTTAAGACCAGCCCATGTCCGTTCCTGTTTTCGAAGAAATCCTGATCGGTGGCGCGTGGGTTCCGGCGGCGCGCGGCACCTTCGACGTCACCAACCCGGCCACCGGCGGACTCGCGGGCAGGGCGCCTGAGTGTTCCGTCGAGCAGGTGGCTGAAGCCACCCGGGCGGCGCGGGATGCCTTCGAGAACGGCCCCTGGCCTCGCATGTCCGGAGCGGAGCGGGGGGCACTTCTGCAAAAGGCCGCCGACGAATTTCGTCGCCGGATGGACGATCTCGTGGACCTCACGGTGGCGGAGACCGGGGCGCTTCGCCCGATCGCCCGCCAACTCCAGGTCGGCGAGGTGGCCGCCCGGATCGAGAAATACGCCGATCTCGCCCGCTCCCCGGACGTGCAGGGGATGCCGCCGATTTCGCGCCCGGGCGTGGCGGGAGCCACGGCGAGCCTGGCCGCGGGAGTCGTCGTCCGGGAGCCGGTCGGCGTCGTGGCGTGCATCAGTCCCTACAACTTTCCGATGACGAACTGCGCCGGCAAGATCGCGCCCGCGCTGGCCGTGGGCAACACGGTGGTCATCAAGCCGCCGCCGCAGGACCCGCTGGGGATGACCGAACTTGCGCGCATCGTTGCCTCCGTTCTTCCGCCCGGCGTGGTGAACTTCATTTGCGGCTCCGGGCCCGACGTCGGAGAGGCCCTCACGACCTCGCCGGATGTCGACATGGTCTCGTTTACGGGCAGCACGGTCGTGGGCTCGATCATCGAGCAAGCCGCCGCCCGAACGATGAAGCGGACCCTGCAGGAACTGGGCGGGAAGTCGGCCAACATCATCTTCGCGGACTGTGACATGCCCGTCGCGCTGCGCAGTTCGATGAGTGTCTTCGGCTTCCATTCCGGCCAGATCTGCATCGCGCCGACCCGACTGCTCGTCGAAGAATCCATCTACGAGGAATTCACCTCCCGGATGGCTGCGGCGGCCTCGGCGATGAAGGTAGGGGACCCGAACGACGAAGGCGTCGTGGTTGGCCCGGTCATCTCGCAGGCGCAACTCGAACGAATCGAAGGCTACGTCCGCAAGGGAATCGAAGAGGGAGCGACCGTGGCGTGCGGGGGCAGACGTCCCGAGCACATGACGCAGGGGTTCTACTTCGAGCCGACCCTCTTCACGAATGCGACCAACGAGATGACGATCGCGCGCGAGGAGATCTTTGGGCCGGTCATCACCGCCATCCCCTTCAAGGACGAGGCCGAAGCCATTCGCATCGCCAACGACTCGGATTTCGGTCTCTACGGTTACGTGTGGAGTGGGGACCCGGTGCGCGCCCTTCGGGTGGCGCGCGCCATGCGCACGGGAACGGTACAGATCAATGGGAGCCCGCCGAATCCCGATGCACCCTTCGGCGGCTATAAGCGAAGCGGGCACGGTCGCGATGGGGGCCGCTTTGCGCTCGATGCCTACTCGGAGCTCAAGTACATCGGCTGGGCGAGTTGAGGAGGGCGTGATGAAGGCTGCGGTTTTCGTCGAGAAGGGAGCGCCGGTTGCCGTCGAGGAGGTCGGGGTCGCCGATCCGGGCGAAGGCGAGGTACGGATCGCGATCCAATCCGCGGGGCTCTGTCACTCCGACATCAGTGCGATCAACGGCACATACGGGACCCCGACGCCGACCGTGATCGGCCACGAGGGCGCGGGTTTCGTCGAGGCCGTCGGGCCCGGTGTGCGCGCCGTCAAGGAGGGGGACGCCGTCGTCGTCTCCACGCTGGCCAATTGCGGACATTGCCCGGCCTGCGACACGGGACACCCGACGCTGTGCCATCAGCCCCCCGGCCCGCGGCAGCCCTTTACCTTCCGGGGCCAACCGGCATTCCAGTTCGCCAATGCCTCGACCTTCGCCGAGAAGACCGTCGTGCCGGCATCGAGCGCGGTACCGGTGCCCCGCGAGATCCCCATGGCGCAGGCCGCTCTGATCGGCTGCGGAATCATCACCGGCGTCGGCGCCGTGCTCAACCGCGCGCGGGTCCAGGCGGGCGACACCATGGCGGTCTTCGGCGCCGGGGGCATCGGACTCAACATCATCCAGGGCGGCGTGCTTGCGGGCGCGACCCGCATCATCGCCGTGGATCTGCTCCCGGCAAAACTCGAGTGGGCGCGGGACTTCGGCGCTACCCATCTGGTCGACGGCCGCGAGGGGGACGCGGTGGAGAAGGTCAAGGCACTCACCGGCGGCCGTGGCGTCACGCACGCCTTCGAGGCCGTGGGGCATGTGAAGGCCATCGAACAGGCCCTCGACTCGCTGGCTCCGGGTGGGACCATGACGATCGTCGGGGTGACCCCCATGGGCGTGAAGGCAGAGTTCGTCGCCAATGCGCTGCGGCTCGACAAAGCGATCCAGGGGTGTCGGTACGGAACGGCGCGCCCGCACAGCGACTTTCCGATGCTGGCCGATCTCTATCTCGGCGGTCGGCTCAAGATCGACGAATTGATTACGCGTCACTACGCACTCGATGACGTCAACGTCGCCATGGAGGACCTCGAGCGCGGAGAACTCGCGCGCGGTGTGTTCGACATCGCCTCCTAGGTGGGGAGGTGACGGTGTTCCGCGGGCGTGGGTGCGCCCGTCCGCAGAAGGGCGGGCCCTCGGCGCGCCGGCCTCGTGGGTGCTCTTCGGGCCGGAGTCGGGGCCGTCAGCTCAGTAAGGGGCTGCGCAAGCGGAAGTAGAGGGTGCGGGGCACGCCGCAGCCGGTGCAGCGGCAGGCCGCCAGGCGCAGGCGCTCTTCGCCGATGGTCGCGGCGGTGTGCTCGTCGAGTTTCAGGCGCGCCTCGCACAAGGGGCAGGCCGTCGCCTCGGCGCGTGCGTCGACCTGCGCGGGAGACGCGATCTCGATCGGATTTTCGGGACTCCCGCCGACCTCGAGACGGGCGAGGTGCTCGAGATCTTCGCGCAACTTGCGGGTGCGGCGGGTCTCGGCGCGTCTCTGCTGGCGTGGGCTTCCGCGCCTAGCGGCCATTGCTTTCCCTCCAGGGGACGAAGCGGGCCGCGGCGTCGCCGTGTTCCGAGACGTCGACCAGCACGACCGGATCCTCGGCGAGGAGCGCTTCGAGTCCGGCTTTCGTCAGGTTCGTAAATTCGATCTGCGCGCCGTCTTCGAAGATGTCGAGGAAGCAACTCAAGCACGCACAGGTCGACTTTGATGAAGCAACGCAAGACACTCTTGCGCGCACAGATACGGGCGCTGCTCAAGATGACGAGGTTGAAGAGGCGATGACAGAGCTC
>JAPOLW010000246.1 GCA_029976905.1 bacterium
ATGTTGGCGCCCGGAGCGATGCCGATGCCGCCCACTTGGGCTGCCAGTGCATCGGAGATGTAATCGCCGTTGAGGTTCATCGTGGTCAGCACGCTGTATTCGGCTGGACGGGTGATAATTTGCTGGAGCATGGCGTCAGCGATGACGTCTTTGATGACGATGGTGTTGCCCGTGTTGGGGTTTTCAAGCGTGCACCATGGTCCACCGTCAAGCTCGGTTGCGCCGAATTCTTCCTTGGCAAGGGTGTAGCCCCAATCTCTGAAACCTCCTTCGGTGAATTTCATGATGTTGCCTTTGTGAACAAGTGTCACGCTCGGCTTGTCGTTGTCGATGGCGTACTGGATGGCAGCCCGAACGATGCCTCTCCGGCATTGCCTCTTTCCTTCTGGTCGCCATCGTCCTGCAACTCGCCTTCCGCTCGGGTCGGATGGTCGGCGCGGCCGCCGCGACACTGCTCGTAGGCCTGATCTGGACCGCCGCCTTTGCCGCCGCCCTGGTGGGCCAGCTCAACCTCATCTCGATTGCCTTCGGCGTTCTCTTCATCGGCCTGGGCGTGGATTTCTCGATCCACCTGGGCATGCACTTCCAGGAAGAGATCCGCCTCGGCCGGGATCCGGTCGCGGCCCTGCGAGCGGCAATCGACGAGATCGGCAGCTCCCTCCTTCTGTGCACGCTCACGACGGCGATCGGCTTCTATTCCTTCGCTCCGACCGACTACCTGGGTGTCGCCGAACTCGGACTGATCTCGGGCACCGGCATGTTCGTCATCCTGGTCCAGAACCTCACCCTGCTGCCGGCGCTCCTGCTCTGGCGACGCCCGCAAGAAGAGGCCAACGTCGGCGCGCCCGAGCTACACGGGTGGCTCTCGACACCGGCGGCCCTGGACCGGCGCCCGCGCCTGGTCGTCGCAATCGGCGTGGCGCTGGCCCTGGGCGCGCTCGCACTCTACCCTCGCGCCTGGTTCGACAGCGACGTGGTCGCAATGCGCGATCCGGAGACGGAGTCGGTGCAGGCCTTCCGCGACCTCCTGGCGCAGACGGAGACCTCGCCCTGGTATGCCGACGTCCTCGCGCCGGACCTCGAGACCGCCCGCTCGCTCGGAGAGCGCCTCGCCGCTCTCCCTCTGGTCGAGTCGGCACGAACAGCACGGGACTGGGTGCCACAGGACCAGGCAGAGAAGGTCGAGATCCTGACCGACGCGGCCTTCCTGCTCGACACACCCGTCGCCCCGGCCGCCACGCGCCCGGAACCCTCGGCCGCTGTGCAGATCGAAGCCCTCCGCGATCTGCGCCAACTGCTCGATACGCCCGAATTGCGCGATGACGATGGCCCCCTCGGCCGCAGCGTCGACCGCCTTCGGGACGAACTCGACGTCTTCCTCGAAAGACTCGGTGCCGAAGCCGACCCGACGGCCGCGCTCGAAACCCTCGAAGAAATCCTGCTCGGAAACCTTCCCCGACAGATCGATCGTCTACGCGTCGCCCTCGCGGCCGAGGAGTTCGAACTCGAAGACGTGCCAGCCGGGTTGCGGGCGCAGATGTTGGCCCCCACCGGCGAAGCGCGCATCCAGGTGATCCCCAGCGCCGACCTGGCCGTGGAAGGCGCTCGGGAGGAATTCGTCGACGCCGTGCGCACGATTGCGCCCAATGCAACGGGCGTCTCGGTCAACCTGCTCGAATTCGGACGGGCGACCGCACGCTCGTTGCGCGAGGCCCTCGTTCTCGCTCTGGTCTCGATCGCCATTCTCTTGTTCGTCGTCACGCGGCGATTGCGCGACGTCCTCCTCATCCTCACGCCCCTCGTCCTTGCCGGGGCCTGGACCTTCGGCGGCATGGCGCTGGTACGCATGCCCTTCAACTTCGCCAACGTCATCGTGCTGCCGCTCCTGCTCGGGATCGGCGTCGACAGCGGTGTCCACCTGGTGCACCGCTCGCACATCGCGCTCGGCAGCGGCGCAAAACTTCTGGGCACCACGACGGCGCGGGCCGTCTTCTGGAGCGCGATCACGACGATCGCGAGCTTCGGCAGCCTCGCCCTTTCCCGCCACCTCGGGATCGCCAGTATGGGAATCGTGCTGGTCTTCGGGATGATCGCGACCCTGGCGGCGAACCTGGTCGTTCTGCCCGCCCTGATCCATCTGCAGCATACCCAAGGTCGAGCGACGAAGATCTGAGTCCGCCCCACGGACGCGATCGTTCCCCGTCCGTCCGACGAAGTCGTCCGCGACGGACCCGTCAGCCGATGATTCCCTCCTCCTTCAAGCGGCGGATCTCATCGGGCGCGACACCTGCTTCGGCGAGAAGCGTCTCGGTGTTCGTCCGGCTCCAGTCGGGCACCTCGACCGGGCCTTCGGGCCGCTCCATTCCGGCGAAGGCGGGCGCCACCTGTCGGAACGTGCCGTGTTCGGGATGGACCGCCTCGCAGAAGATCCCCCGCTCCTGGAAGTGCGGATCCGAGGCGATCTCGTCGATCGCATAGACGGGAGCGACACAGGTATTCGCCGGTGCCAACTCCGCCACCCACGCATCGCGCGGGCGCCCGGCGATCGCCGCCGCAAAGTCGGCGCGCATCTCCTCCTGGACCGCGTCGTCGTACTGCCGCTCGATCCACTGCTCACAGCCGAGAGCCCGACAGAGATTCGCAAAGAAGTGGCCCTCGATGGCGCCCACCGCGAGCCACTTGCCGTCGCTACAGCCGTAGACGTCGTAGCAGGCGTAGCGCCCGGTGAGGACGTCGTGCCCCGGGCCTGGAGACGCACCGGTCGCCAGATATTGATCGACGTACAGAGAGGTCAGCCAGAGAACTCCTTCGGCCACGCAGACGTCGAGATACTCGCCCCGGCCCGTTCGTTCGCGGCGTAGGAGTGCTGCGAAGATCGAGAGTGCCGCGTGCATCCCGCCAGCCGCACTGTCGGCGACCGTCGCGCCCGGGATCGGAGGTCCGCCATCCCCGCGCCGATTGCTGGTGTGCAGGAAGCCACCGACCGCGAGGTAGTTGAGGTCGTGCCCGGCCTGCAGGGCGGCGGGGCCGTCCTGCCCAAAGCCGCTGGTGGAACAATAGACGACACGCGGCTGCACGGCGGCGAGATCGTCGTAGGCCAGGCCGAGCTTCTTCATTACGCCGGGTCGATAGCTTTCGAGAACGACGTCGGCCTTCTCCACCAGAGCGAGGAACGCGGCCTTCCCCGCCGGATCCTTGAGATCGATCCGGGCCTGCTCCAGGCCACGATTGGCCGAATAGCTCCAATAGGCAGGTTGCGTCTGCAGGCCGAGCTTGCGCGGGGGAACGCCCACCTTGATCAGGCGAGCGCCGAAGTCCGCGAGGATACGCGCACACCGCGTCGCCGGACCGACGGTGGAGAGGTCGAGTACGGTAATGCCTTCCAGGGCCGCGGGGGGCTTCGACATGCGCAGTGGATACGGATCCCCCGGGCGTTTGACAACGCGACGGGGGCGCGGGCTCATGGAGCACGATGAAGAAGATCCTCACCTTCGACATGCGCGCACCCGACTTCGGTACACCGGCTCGCGAACTCTACGCCGCCGCCCTCGATCAGGCCGCCTGGGCCGACGACCTCGGCTTCGAGAGCATCGGCCTGGGCGAGCACCACGCCTCGACCGACGGGTACAATCCCTCCCCGATTCCGTTCGCCGCAGCTCTCGGGGCACGGACGAGGCGCCTCCTGCTGCGGACCTCGGTGGTCCTCGCCCCCTTCTACGACCCGGTTCGACTTGCCGAGGACGCTGCCGTGACGCAGCTCGCAACCGGAGGGCGACTCGTGCTGGGCATCGGCGCGGGATACCGACCGGCCGAGTTCGAGATGTACGGCCGCAGGCTCGAGGATCGGTGGAAGACGGTCGGGGAGACCATCGCCTTCCTGCGACGCGCCTGGACCGGGGAGCCCTTCACCTGGAAGGGACGCCGCTGTCACGTCACCCCAAAGCCCGACCCGGCACCACCGATCCTGCTCGGCGGCGCGACCGCAGCCTCCGCGCGCCGCGCCGCGCGGATCGCCGACGGCTGGTTTCCGCCCCTCGATCCGCGCCTCTGGACCCCCTACCGCGAGGAATGTCTGCGTCTGGGCCGGGTCGACCCGGGGCCCTACCCCCAACACGGACCGATCTTCTTGTGGGTCTCCCGGGACCCCGAGCGCGACTGGGAGCGCCTCCTCCCCCACGTGCTCCACCAGCTTCGCTCGTACAGCGAGTGGACCGTCGAAGCCTACGGCCGCCCCCTGGGTCCCTACGCCCGGGACATGACCGAGGAGACCGCCCGGGACAGCCCGGCCTACCGGGTCCTGGCTCCCGAGGAGGCGATCGAGTTGGCACACGGTCTAGGCGACGACGGGGTGCTCTACCTCAGCCCACTGCTCGCCGGCATCGAGCCTGCCTTCGCCTGGCAGATGCTTCGACTTTTCGAGCGCGAAGTCGCGCCCTACCTTCCCTGAGCGCCGTCGCGCGGCGCACGCGAGGCACCACCGCCGGGCGATGCCTCGCGTCGTCCATACACCACCGACGCGTCAGGACCGGACCGTCACCGCCGCATTCGAGATGATCACGGCATCGCGCTCTTTGGATTTGGCTTCGACGAGAATCCGGTCCCCGTCCCGCCAGTAGGACGTGAGGTAGGTCTCCCCCGGAAAGCCAATGCCGCGAAAGCGCGCCTGGTATTTCGCTATCCGGGTGGGATCACCATCGAGAACCCCGTCGACCACGGCCTTGCAAACGATGCCGTAGGAACAGAGTCCGTGGATGATCGGGCGATCGAAGCCCGCCTTCGCCGCGAAGTCCGGATCGCAGTGCAACGGGTTCTTGTCGCCGTTGAGACGGTAGAGCAAGGCCTGCTGCGGGATCGTCGTCGATTCGATCACGCCATCGGGCTCCCGCTCGGGCACGGCGTTCGAAACCTCGGGCCCCTTCGGTCCGCCGAAGCCCCCCTCGCCGCGGAGAAAGAGGGACATCCGCGTCGTGTAGAGCGGCTCGCCGCTTGGGTCGCTCACGTTGGTCTCCAGGAGCAGGAGCGCCGCCTTCCCTTTGTCGTAGATATCGGCAATTCGAGTATGGCCGCGCAGAGTGGTCTCCGGCGGCAAGGGGCGATGGATCTCCACCTCCTGCTCGCCGTGCAGCATCAGGGCGCGATTGAACTCGAGCCCGGGCACGTCGAAGAAGTTGGCCTGCGCTCCCGACCGGGCAACCGTGGTGAAGCTCGGAAGCACTTTGAGGTTCTTCTCGTAGGTATACTCGAGTTCCCCGGCATCCGTGGGCGGGAGTCCTGCACCTACGCCAAGGTGGTAGAGGATGACGTCATCGCGGCCGTAGCCGCCTTCCCCTGGCTGGAACTCGGCGGCAAGTGCCTTCTCTCTATCGATCGGCATTCGAATTCACCTCGATCATGACCTTGGCACCAGCGTTCGCATCGCGCGCCACGGCAAAAGCCTCCGCGAAGCGCTCGATGGGAAAGCGGTGCGTGATGATAGGACGGAGATCGACACGTGCCAGCATGTCGATCATTTCGGTGTAATCGTCGGGATAACAGATCGACCCCGCGATCGTGAGCTGCTTGGACATGACGGTGAGAAAACTCACCGGGATCGGCTCACGGTGCAGGGCGACGACCGACAGGCGCGCGTTCGCTTTTGCCTGACCGATGATCTCGGTGAGAACCCGGGAGGCGCCCGACGCTTCGATGTAGGCGTCGCTGCCGGGCATCTCCATGCCCAACCAGGGCCCTGTTCCGTGCAATTCGCGCACGCGCGCCCAAACGTCTTCACGGCCGGGATGGATCGTCGCGCGGGCGCCGAGAGCGCGGGCCACTTCCAGCCGTCGATCGGAGAGATCGACCATCACGACGTCGTCGATGCCGCGGAAGCGGAGCGTGGCCAGCGCCATGAGACCGATGGGACCGGCTCCGAACACCGTCACCTTGTCTCCCGGGGCGACCGCGGCGCGATTGACGGCCTGCATCCCGACTCCGAGTGGCTCGGCGAGGGCCGCCGTCTCGAAGGAAAGCGACGGTGGAATCGGGAAGAGCGCGCCACCGTCCGCGGCGTTGGGCACGAGCAACTCGGGGGCGAAGCCTCCCTGCAGACCGCCGTTGC
>JAPOLW010000247.1 GCA_029976905.1 bacterium
GGCGCCTGGCGGGTGACGCCTGCGACGGGATCCTTCGACGACGGGACGGCGGCGTCTTCTTCCGAGGAGAGCGCCGCTGCGGCGGCAGAGGCTGCTGGAGAAGCGTCCGAGCCGTCGCCTGGAGCCGCAGAGGAAGCGGCGGAGTCGTCGGCCGCGGCCGGCGGGGGCGCGGAGTCGACGGCGGCGACCGCAGGAGAGGGGGCGCAGACGCCGGCCGGCGAGGCGCCCCGCGCGAGCGACGAAGAGACCGCCGCCGAAGCGGGGGCGGTCGAAGCGGCGGAGAGTGGCGCCAAGAAGGCCACCCGCAAGAAAGCCACGCGCAAGAAGGCGACCACGACCAAGCGCAAGACCGCGGCCAAGAAGACGAGCGCGAAGAAGAAGGCCGCTACGCCTCGCACCCGGAAGACTGCGGCCAAGAAGGCCGCGGCCAAGAAAGACGAGGCGGCCGCGGAGTAGGCTAGTCGGGGTCGCCGAAGCTCAGGAGTTCGGCGACGTCCTCCTCGCTGAGACCGCGCGGTAGCCCGGCGTCGGGCGCGTCGATCACGGCTCGTGCGAGGGCCCCCCTCCGCCCCTTGAGCCGCAGGAGGGCCTCCTCGATCGTACCCGCCGCGACGATGCGGTAGACCGAGACGGTCTTTCGCTGGCCGATTCGATGGGCCCGGTCGGTCGCCTGGTCCTCGACGGCCGGGTTCCACCAGGGATCCAGATGGATCACCACATCGGCGGCCGATAGGTTGATGCCGGTGCCCCCGGCGCGGAGGCTCAGGAGGAAGACCGGCATCTCCCCCTCGACGAAGGAGTCGATGACCGCCTCGCGGTCACGCGTGCGTCCGTCGAGGTAGGCGTACTCGATTCCCTGCTCTTCGAGGTCGGCACGAACGAGCGACAGGAGCTGGACGAATTGGCTGAAGACGAGCGCCCGGCGACCGCTGGCAATGACCTCGGAGATCAATTCCCGGAAGGCCCCGAGCTTGGCAGAGTCTGCGGCCTCGAGCCGGGAGTCGATGAGACGGGGATCGCATGCCAACTGGCGCAGCCGGAGCAGAGCGGTGAGGACGACCATCCGATTCTTCTCGAAGCCGTCGGCGGCCATCCGCTTGCCGAGATCCTCGCGGGTGGCGGCCGCCAGGGCCGCGTAGGCACGGCGCTGCGACGGCGTCAGTTCCACGACGACGTCGCTTTCGATCTTCGGTGGAAGGTCGCGCTGCACCTCGGACTTGGTGCGTCGGAGGAGAAAGGGGCGAATCCGGGCGCGCAGACTCGCGGCCTCGGCGCCGCCAGCGACGTCCGCGAGTCCCGAGGGGACTTCGGCGCCCGCTTCCCGGGCTGCCGCACGTTCGCCGATCGCTTCCTCGACCGGCCGCTCCCAGCGGCGGCTGAATTCCCGCCATGTCCCGAGCATGCCGGGATTCACGAAATCGACGATGGACCACAACTCGAGCAGGCGGTTCTCGAGCGGCGTTCCCGTCAGAGCCAGCCGATGGTCGGCGTCGAGCGAGCGGGCGGCAGCCGTCGTGGCGGCCGCGTGGTTCTTGATGTGCTGTGCCTCGTCGAGGATCACGTAACGGAAGTGGATGTCCTTGAGTCGGGTGATGTCGCGACGCAAGAGGGCGTAGGTGGTCACGACGATGTCGCTCCCGGGCACTTCCTCGCGACGCGCGTGTCGGGCGCTTCCGTGGAGAAGAATGCACTTCAGCTCCGGAACGAAGCGCTTTGCCTCACGGATCCAATTCGTGGCCACGGAGGTCGGAGCGACCACCAGGGAGGGCGCCTGGCCTTGTCGTTCCCGTTGCCAGGCAAGCACGGCGAGAGCCTGCACGGTCTTGCCAAGGCCCATGTCGTCGGCCAGGATGCCGCCGACGCCGATTTCGGCGAGGAACTGAAGCCAGGCCAACCCTGCCTGCTGGTAGCTGCGCAGTTCCGCTTGCAGGCCCGCTACGGGTTCGGGGGTCGCGGCGACCTCGAGGGCGCGCAGACGCTCGGTCCAGCCGCCAATGGTTTGGTCGACATCGACCTCGTCGGCCAGTTCGGCCCATCGGCGGGCCTCGCCCAGGGCGTGCAGGGCGAATTCCGCGCGGCCTTCGTCGCCCAGAGGGGCTTGCGAAGCGGCCGCAAGTTCCGCGACGCGACCCGACAACGTCGCAATGCTTCCGTCGGTGAGCTTGATCCAACGTCGCTTGGCGTCGATGGCGGCGCGAATCTCGGCGATGTCGGCGGAAATACCTTCGGCGGCGAAGGCGAGGGCGACGTCCATCAGGCCATTCGAGGAGCGGCGCGCCTCGAGGCGCGAGCGCACCGGTTCCCGCACGGCGACGTTCTTCAGTTCGGCCGGTACGACGATTTCGTCGATTGGACCGCCGTGCTTGGCGCGCGCGACGATTTCGGGCAACTCCTGCGTCCAGAAGCGCACCGCACTCTCGCCTTCGGCGCGGTAGATCGGCGCGGTTTCCACCGGGGCGCGCCCGCGACGTCGGCCACCGGGCAAGCGCAGGCGCAAGGATGTGGCGAGCAGGGCGTCGACCGCACCGCGTTCCATGTCTCCGTCGCGTTCGTCGTTCCAGACGTCCGCACAAGAGCTCGGGTCCAGATCGAAGCGCTCCTTTTCGTAGCGGGCCTCGAGCCGGGCCTCGACGGCGAAGATGGAGCCCCCCGCCCGAAGGAGGATCCGCGGCTTGGGCAGGGGGGGAAGGCCCAGCGCGTCGCGGCGTGGAAGGATGATGCCTTCACGCAGGAAATGCTCTGAGAGAAGAGCGGGCAGACGGGCGACATCGTCGCGCGAGAGAAGGATCGCGGGTTGTTGCTGCAACCGTGTCAACGCGATCGGCCCGACGTCGGAGGCGACCCGCGCGAAGGTACGGCTGCGGTGGAGAAAGACCCAGGTGGTCGGGCCCCGGAAGATCACACTGTCCGCGAGCGGGGCGGGCAGGGGGAGGTAGCTCGGGGCGCCCTCGGGGTCGGCGGTCGTCCAGAGGGCTTCGAGAACCTGGATGTCTTCGACCGGGAGGATTTCGGGGGCACCGACGCCGAGAAGTTCCCGAAAACGCGCCTCTTCGATGGGCTCCACGATGGCGCCGTAGGCCACCCAGGCATCGTGGAGTTCCCGTTCGCTCTCCCGCCGGGCCGCTGCCTCCGACGCGACGGCGGGGTGGGCGGCCAGCTCGCCGCGCCGGCAGGCGCGCAGCTCCAGCGCCGGGCGCAGCAAGCTGCCCGTGATCGCGGCGACGCACTGGTCGCCCTCGCCGGCGAGCGTGATCCCCGCCTCGGCGGCACGCGCCAGGAAGGTGCAGGCCGATTCCCCGGAGATGATGAAATCACCGGTCCCCGGACGCGAATGGGCCAGGGGTTCGACGAGGCGCCACTCGGATGCCGGGAGTCGGCGCGATTCGAGCTCGTCCGGGGAGAACGCCTTGCGGCTGCCCTCGGGCACCACGCGGACGCGGAGCTGCGGGGGGTCCTCCGGTATCTCCGGGTCGTAGCCGACCTCGATCGTGTAGGTGGCGGGGCCAATGGGGCGTACCATGCCGCGTCGGCGCCAGCCGTCGAACGTGAGGTCGAGCAGCTCGGGGGGCGCGGCGCTGCGTTGCAGCACTTCGAGGTCGAGGCCGCGGCGTCGCACGAGCTCGCGTGCGTCGGCCCGGCGCTTGGCTTCACGCGCCGGATCACCCGACTCCTTCCGCGGTGCACCGACCAGGCGGTCTCGCAGTGCCGGGTCCTGTGCCAGCGCGAGCAGCAGCCCGGCGACATGACCGCAGGGGGGTTGTTTGCGGAAGGCGTCGCAATCGCACAAGCACGCAAGCGTCCCCTCCCGGCCGAGCCCGACGTTGACCGAATGAGGCGTCCCCTCGCCGTCCCGGAGTGTTGCGCGGACGAGTTTGCCGCTCACGGCCCGCGGTCGTCCTTCGAGTTGCGTGGCATGGGCGTGCGCCCGGGCCCAGGCACGGGATCCGGTCAGGTCGAGAATCCGACCCGGTGCGAGGTCGGGGAGCCATGATTCGAGCGGCTCCAGAGGAACGTGGGTTTCGGCGACGGACACGGAACCCTTGAGCCTACCGGCGGTCACGAGCCCAGGCAAAGGTCTTATTCGCGGTCGTCCCACCGAACGGGAGAGTGGTCGGGGCGGGCGCCCTTGAGGCGGCGGCTCCCAAACAGCACAATCCGACCCATGGGCGGGCTCACCCCGGGGGGTGGGCGGACCGCCGGGCGATAGGAGCAAGACGATGAAGGAAGTCCGTTTCGACGATCTTGACACTCTGTATTCGATGATCACCGGCGAGTACGGTGAGTACGGGCCGGCTTTGACGGTCACACAGGACATGATCAACCAATTTGCCGAGCTCACCGGCGATCGGCAGTGGATTCACGTCGACGTCGAGCGCGCCCGCAAGGAGAGCCCCTTCGGGGGACCCATCGCGCACGGCTTTCTGACGTTGAGTCTGCTGCCGGGTTTGCGGTCGGCGGACGGCTATCGGATCGTCGGTTACGGAAACGCGGTCAACTATGGGGCCAACAAGCTCCGGTTTCTCGCCCCGGTGCCCGCGGGGGCGCAGGTCAAGTCGCGCTCCCGCCTGAAGGCGGCTGAAGCCAAGCCCAAGGGGACCATGATCACCAACGAGATCGAGGTCGGTATCGAAGGACAGACGACGCCAGCACTCGTCTACGAGATGGTCGTGCTCTACAACCCGCCGCGCGGCTAGCTCGATGCGGCCCGTTGCTCTGCTTGCGCGGGCGCGGGCTTTTCGCGATCAAGGGGACCGGGGGTAGGCCCCGCTCCGGGCCGGAGAATCGAGAAATGAAGATGCATATTCGAGGAAAAGAGACCTGGGTGGCGTCGTGGTTCCTGCTGCTGGCCATGGCGATCGGCGGAAACGCCTTGGCGGAGCCGCTCGAGCGGGTCGAGGCCAAGCGGGTCTGTATGGTGAACGACACCGCCTTTCCACGCGATCAGATCCCTGTCGACGTCGACGGCAAGACCTACTTCGGGTGCTGCGAGATGTGCAAAGGGCGTCTTGCCAAGGACGCCTCTGTCCGCACCGCGACCGATCCGGTGAGTGGCAAGTCGGTCGACAAGGCGACCGCGGTCATTGGGGCCGGTCCGGACGGCAAGGTGCTGTACTTCGAGAACGAGCAGAATCTCGCTCGCTTTGCCAAGGGGGCTTGAGACGCTCGCCGCAGGCGCGGCAGGCGGGCGAATCCCATTCCACAGGACGCCCTATCGAGCCGTCCTGCGATGGCGGTGTCGGTTGGCCCTCGATCCCGGGGCTGCATTGGTTATGATGGGGCAGGAACTCTAGGTGAGACTCCCGCATCGCCGGGAGGAGGTGTGAATGGCTCCGGAAGGCCGGTTGGACGGCGACGCCGAAGAAGACGAAGCGACGCTGACGAAGAAGAAGACGAAGGGATGGACGACGAGGCGGCCTGGGAACAGGCAATGGCCGACGTCAAGCCCCTCGATGACAACGCGGAACCCGAGGAAGCCGACTCCGATGAGGACCTGCCGTCGACCGGACTTGCCGAACGATTCCGGATGCGTCAGGACGCGACGCCCACCATCACGGGGGACACCTCGTTTGCCTTCGACCGGCGCACCTACGAGCGCTTGAAGTCCGGAACGATCCCGATCGAGGGGCAGATCGACCTCCACGGGTTCACCCAGGAGGAGGCCTTCACCGCCGTGAACGCCTTCCTCGACCAGGCCTGGTTCGACGGCCGTCGTTGTCTGCTGGTGATCACCGGAAAGGGAACCGCGCGAGACGGCGGCGGCGTCCTGCGCTCGGCGGTACCTCGTTGGATCACCGAGGGGACGCATCGGGATCGTCTGATTGGCATCGGGCCGGCTGCCTCGCGGCACGGCGGCGACGGGGCCCTCTACGTGTTGCTGCGGCGCGCACGGGACCCGGTCACGAGTTAGACCTTCTCGACGTCCAGAGGGCGTTCGATCGGAGTTCGCACCGCTCGATCGCGCTGTTGCTCCAACCACGGTCTTTCGTCGGCCCGCCCCGCTCGGTAGATAGATTCCCGGAGCCCCATGGCCGAACGCCCCGACAATGCCGGGCCGGATCGAGACCCGGCCGCCGCACCTTCGTCGAG
>JAPOLW010000248.1 GCA_029976905.1 bacterium
GCGATCCGCGCGTCGTGGTCGGCCTGCAGCGACGTGCGCTCGTGCGCCTGCAGCGCGCGCCAGACCAGCGCCCGCAGGCGCGCGTCCCCCGCCTTCGTCCGCAGCTGCGCCCGGCCGTCGACCTCGACGTAGGGATGAATGAAGTAGTTCAAGGGTTCCGCCTCCTGGGGCGGTTCGAGCACGAGGTCGCGGCCCGTCGTGAATTCGATCCGATCGTTGGGCAGACGTCCGAAGTAGTCGTCGGCCCGGTCTCGCTTCTTCGCTTCACTCGAGTCGACCGGAACCCAGCCAACCGCCGGATCCCAGAACTCCGCCCAGCAGTGATACCCACCGATGGTTCCCGCCGCCCCCTCGGGAACCGGATAGCCAATGACGAAGCGAGCGGGAATGTCCTGACTGCGCGCCATCCCAATGAACAGGGAGTGGAAGTCCGTGCAATTCCCACGCTTGTTGGCGCAGGCCCAGACTGCATTACCCTGTCCCCAACCGGTGCCACTCTTGTCGTAGGAAAGATTCTCGACGACGTAGTCGTAGTACGCGCGCACCTTGGCGGGCGTGCCCTCGGCCTGCGCGCCTTCGCGCTCGGCAATCGAGCGCATGACTCCCTCGAGGGGAATGAGCCGCGCGCCCGCCCGATACCGATCGGGGTGGTCCGGCGCGCCGGCCTGCACCTGCGCGCGGGGCAGACCGGTCGAGGGCCTCCGATCCACGACCACCCGCAGCGTCGCGGGAGCGGGGATCGGCCCCCGACCCTCGAAGTAGGCGATGCGGTTGCCGTGCCCATCCTCGAGAATGCGCACCGGCCAGGGAGCGTCGATGCGCTCGGAGATGATTTCTTGATCAAACGTTCGTACGGGAAGAGGCATCCAGACGCGGACCCGCTCCCCGCTCCCCACGACCACCGTCGGAAGATCTGCCTCGAGCACGAGCGTATAGCGCGCCGTGTCCTTCCACGCGTCGGCCCCGGCTCCGAAGGCGACCGGGGGTCGCACGCCAGGGACCGGCACCAGAAAGAATACCGCAAGGACGGCGCTGGCGAGCGCCCGGGCCGCCGGCCCGAGAACGCGCGGTCCCCGATCCCTGGAACCGGCGGCGCGGCCGCGGCTCCCCAGGCGTCTTGCTGAACTCCACATGGACGATCGCGCCTCGACTTCCGACAGGCCGCGTACCCGCCCTGAAAGGGAAAGGCAACCAACACGGCGGCTGCCTCCCTCCGCCACAAAGGGAAGGAGGCACCGTCGGCCGACTCCAGTTTTCCGCAAAGGTGGTCGATGACCACCTCAGTGGTGATGCGATGGCGCGCATACTGGTAATCGACGACTCGCCAACGGTGCGCGAGATGGTTCGAGCGACGCTCGAGAGCGAGGGCCACGAAGTCGTGCAGGCCATCGACGGCCGCGCTGGAGTCGAAGCCCAGAGAAGACTCGGCTGCGACGCAGTCATCACCGACCTGATCATGCCCGAACAGGAAGGCCTCCAGACGATTCGCGAATTGCGTCGGGCCTGGCCGGAATTGCCCATCGTTGCCGTCTCCGGCGGAAGCGCCGTCCTCGACAAGGACGACCTGCTCTTCGCGGCGCGAACGTTCGGCGCCGCCCGGACCCTCGCAAAGCCGTTCACCGCCCGGGATCTGCTCCATGCCCTGGGTGAGGCGGTCGCGGAACCGGCCCGAAGCGCCCCCCCTCCGACCCGCCGCAGGCCGCGCCTCCGCGTTCTGCGTTGAGAGACGCCGCGCGTCGAGAACCGCTCCACGCCCCGCTCCCGGGAGCCGGGGCGCCGCGGTGACGCATTGGCCGACGAAGGTTGAAGCCGCCGCAAGGCCATGCTCCAACGGTTGGCGATGTCTGCGGTCGCGGTAGCCGAAGGAAGCGTCCGATCCCTGGTACTCGCCGCCACCGTCGCCGCTTGCGTGAGCCTCACCGCCTGCAGCGCAACCGGCCGCGGTGCTCCGGGATCGATCCCGGATGCCCGTGGCCTCGCCGGGTCCGGGGTCCGGTCGGAAGACGGCCGTACCCTCCCGAACCTCACCGCCTCCCGCGATGCCGTAGCCGCCTATCACGATGACGGCACGTGGGAGCGCCAGATCACCGCCGTTGCCAAACAGGCTCGCAAGCGGCTCGACGAGGAGCTTGCCACCAGCACCCGCCCTGCCCTCGTCCTCGACATCGACGACACGGCCCTCTCCACGTACGCCGTCCAGAAGGACCTCGGTTTCGGGTGGGTGCCCCCCCTTTGGGATCGATGGGTCCGGGAGGAGGTGGCGCCGGCCCATCCCGCGATTCTCTCGCTCTACCGGGACGCGCTCGAACAGGGGGTCGCCGTCTTCTTCGTCACCGGTCGCCGGGAGCATCTGCGTGCGGCGACCGAGCGCCAGTTGCGTGCGGCGGGGTACGACCGTTGGGTTGCGCTGTACCTGAAGCCCGACGACTACGCTGCCGGTTCGGTGGTCCCGTACAAGGCCGGCGCCCGCCGACAGATCGAAGAGCAGGGATTCGAGATTCTGGTCAACGTCGGAGACCAGTGGAGCGATTTGGAAGGCGGGCATGCGCGGTCCGCCTTCAAGCTACCCAACCCGCTGTACTACCGGCCCTGACGCGTCCAAACCCGAATCGTGGCCTCGTCGAGGGGGATCACGTCCCGAGGACCGCTCCATCGAGGGAGTCACGGATCCGGGAGAGTTCACGGGTCCAATGCCGCCAGGTTTCCCGGAACTCGCGACGGGCCGCGCGCAGATCGGCGCGCCTCTGCCGCAGATGTTCTCTCGAAACGCCGGTGGCGCTCGCGCGCATCCGCCCGAACTCGCGCTCGAGCGTTCCCAGTCGAGCGACGGCCGACTCGACGACCGAGGCGACCGCTGCCACTCGGACCTGCGCGCGCACGGCGGCCTCCTGCGAGCACGCCTGGACCCGATGCAGCAAACGCTCCTGGTCGGCGCGGAGCCGCGCCGCAATGATGCGCTCCACCGGCGCCCGTCGCAGATTCGAGGCGAGCCCCACATACGCGAGTGCCTGGATCAGCCACTTGGTGGGGTCCCAGTGAAAACGGCGGACGCCATTGCGATAGTCGCTCGCAAAGCGGTGGTGGAAATTGTGGTATCCCTCGCCGAAGGTGAGCAACGCGGTGATCAGACTGTCGCGCGCCGAGAAACGTCGTTCGTAGGGTCTCCGACCCAGGGTATGGGCCAGGGAGTTCACCAGAAACGTGAGGTGGTGCCCCACGACGACGCGAATCAATCCTCCCCAGAGCAGGAAGCCCCACGGATCACCGAAGACCCAGCCGACCGACAGGGGAACTCCGAAGCACATGACGATCGCCACCGGCGTGTAGGCTCGATGCTGAGCGGCGACCAGGGGGTCGGATTCGAGGTCGGGCACTAGGGTGCGCCGACGGCAAAGATGATCCGTGAACAGAAGCCACCCCATGTGGGCCCACAAAAATCCGCGACGCACGTTGTAGGGATCCCCGTCCCGGTCGATGTTCTGGTGGTGTGACCGATGGTCCGCCGACCACGCCAACGCCGAATCCTGGAAGGCCGCCGCGCCCAACAAGAGGTAGAACGCCCGGACCGGCGCGCACGCCTCGTAGGCACGATGCGCGAAGAGCCGATGGTATCCCGCGGTGATGCTCATCCCTGTCAGGACGAGATAGACAAGGAAGAAAACGATGGGCCCCGTCTCGAGCCCATGTTCGTAGAGACGCCCTCCCCCCCAGACGACGGCCCCGATGGGCGTGGCGACCAGGAACATCGCGGTGGCCCAATTGATTCTCTCGACTCCCACCGCTGAACTCACGCGACGTCGCATCGACGGAAGAGATCTAGCAAACCCGCCGAGAACGGCACAAGAGCGGGCGCGCTCAGGGCTCGAGATAGCCCAGCACTTCGAGTTCCCGTCGCACCTTCTCGCGCAGACCAGGCCGGTCCTTGCGCGACGCATCCCCGGAAACGAGAGTGCGTCGCGTCCTCACGGCCTGCCGATGGCGCGATCGTAACGCCTGGTAGAGTTTCGCGGTGACCTCGGGATGCTTGGAGGAGATGTCGCGGGTCGCGTCCGGGTCGTCGAGGAGGTCGTAGAGTTGGGTCTTCCAGCGTGCTCCCCCGGAGAGCAATTGGTATCGGTCGGTCACGACCGTACGTTGCGCCGCGCGCCCCCCCTTCTCGGCATACGCGATTGGCTCGATCGACATCTCCGCACCGCGCAGCCACGGCGCGAGACTGCTGCCGACGGCCGAAGGAAGCCCGGACACACCCAGCATCTCCAGCACGGTCGGCGCGACGTTGGTGAGCTCCACCGTCTGGTCGATCGTACGCGGACGCAGCGATGGATGGTGGAAGAGAAGCGGAACACGGAGATTCGGATCGAGATAGAGTTGTTGATGACCGAACCGCCCGTGTTCGAGGAATTCCTCGCCATGATCCGAGACCACCACCACGAGGGTGTCCTCGAGCAGCCCTCGACGACCGAGCCAATCCAGAAAATGCCCCACCTGCTGGTCGGTCGAACGAATGCCCGCGTCGTAACGGGCGATCACCTCGTCGCGCTCGCGTTTGCCCATAGGTTCCGCGCGTTTCTCCGCAGCCCGGAAGTAGCGCGTATCGGGGCGGAACCCCCCGCGATAGTCGGGATCTCCAAAGAGGGCCACGTAGGGCCGTGCCGCTTTGTAGGGCGTGTGGATGTCGTAGGTGTGGAGAAAGAGAAAGAAGCGCGGCGCTGGATGTCCGCGAATCCATCTCTTGGCCCGGTTGATCAATCTGCGGACGCCCACCCGGTCATCCTCGTAGTGGTCGAACCCCTGGGCGAAGCCGAACTCGGCCCGGACGTTGGCGCCATCCACGAAGCCCCACGTGGCAAAACCCTGCCGTTGAAGAACCTCGGCGAGCGTCTCTGCGGCCGCGCTGAGCCCCTCCGCCACGTTGGTCACCGCCGCGGGGTATTGCGAGGTGAACAGGGAGCCGTGCGAGGGAATCGTGCTTCCCGCCTGAGCGACGGCGCGGCGGAAGACGACGCTGCGAGCCGCCAGTTCGTCGAGCCGGGGACTCGTATTCCGCGGATAGCCCCAGGCGCCAAGGTGGTCGGCCCGCAGCGTGTCGAGCGAGATGAGCAGCAGGTTGCGCGGTGTCGCGGCGGTGGTCTGGGGCGGCATTTGCCACGGCCGTGAGGGAGTACGCGTCGCGACGACCAGGGCCGCCAGGACCAGGGCGAGGCAGAGCAGTGGCAGCGCACGGGGACCCGGGTTCATTCCTTCATCATGTCGGCGATTCGACGCTCATGCCACCGGAAGGGGCCTCCGGGCCGCTCGCCGGGGAAAGCGCACCCCGCCGGATCTTGCCCAGAGCCGTGCGTGGCAGCGAGTCCACGAGGTAGAGACGTCGCGGCCTCTTGTGCGGCGCGAGCTTCCCGGAGCAGGCCCGGCGCACCGTCTCCAGCGTCGGCACATGGCCGGGCGAGGGCACCACCCAGGCCCCGACGACGTGTCCCCACCGTCGGTCCTCGACGGCGGCCACCGCTACCTCCGCCACGCCATCGAGACGGGCGAGAACACCCTCGACTTCACCCGGCGACACGTTCTCACCTCCGGTCACGATCACGTCGTCGCGCCGGCCCAGAACGGTGAGCGCTCCGTTGTCATCGAGCCGACCGAGATCGCCCGTGCGCAACCAGCCCGCCGCGTCCACGGCCCCGGGCGCGAGCGTCGGACCATGGACCTCGATCGTCCCGGCCACGCCAGGCGCCGCGTCCCCGCCCTGCGGCGTGACGATCCGCACCCGGGTCGGCAGCAGCGGAGCGCCGACGCCGCCGGTTTCCACCAGCGGTGCCTCCGGGGGCAGCGTCGCGATCTGCGAGGCGGCCTCCGTCGCGCCGTAGGTCGGCGCCGCCGGGATGCCACGCGCTCGGGCTTCGACCAGCAGATCGAGCGGCGCACTGGCGCCGCCGATGAGAGCACACCGCAGGTGGGGCGCCGCGATGGACGCGTCGCCGACCTCGTCGAGAAGTCGCGCGAGCGTCGTCGGGACGAGGGACACCAGACTCACCCCCTCCTCGGCAAGGGCACGACGCACCGCCCCGGATTCGAAAC
>JAPOLW010000249.1 GCA_029976905.1 bacterium
GGCGGTCGATCCGGTCCTTGAGCCGCCACCACGCGCGGCCGTGCCCCGCGCGGCCGCGATAGCTGAAGACCGCACGCCCGTCCCCGGTCGAGAGGAGCGACAAAAAATGGCGCTGTGGTCGGTATCGCACCAGCGCGCGGCCCTGGAGAGTCCGACGCAGATTGGCGTCGAGGATGGGCCCCTGACGTACGGCGAAGACACCGGCCCGTGGCATCTGCGGATGACGCTCCATCCGCGCGCAGTCGCCGGCGGCAAAGACGTCGTCCTGCTCCACACAGCGAAGATGGTCGTCGACCAGGGCGAAACCGGCGTCGTCGACCGCGAGACCGCTCTCCGCCACGAAGGGCAGACCTTCAGCGCCTGTCGCCCAGACGACGAAATCGGCTGCAACACGGCGGCCGTCGTCGAGCAGGACCTGCCCGTCACGATAGCCCGTAAAGCGGCATCCGGTCCGCACCTCGATGCCGTAGCGCGGCAGAAGGGATGCAACGACCTGCCGCAGCCTCGGTGAACCAGCGGGCAGAAGATCCGCGGCCGCCTCGACGATGCAGACCCCCGACGCCTCGCCTGGCGGAAGCTGCTGCCGCAGGGCGAAGGCCACCTCGACTCCACCGGCGCCCCCTCCGACGACGACGGCGCGGCTCGCACCCGCGGCTCGAGACTGCGCCAGGAATTCCCCGATCCGCCCTGCGGCATCCTCGACGGGCTTGACGCCGATGATCTCCTCCCGGCCCTTTACCGCGGCGACACCTCGTGGCCGGGAGCCCACGTCGAGCGAGAGCACATCGTAGGGAATCTCGCCCCGCCGCCGCGCCTCGATCGTGTGCGCGTCGGGGTCGACAGCGACCACTTCGTCGGCGTAGTAGGCGGCCCCGGCGCGCGCTGCCAGCGCCGACACGTCGATCGCGCAATCGGCCGGCGTATAGGTACCCACCAAACGGCCGGGGACCATCCCGGAGTAGACCACCTCGGGAGATGGACTCACCAGCGTGACGCGAACGTCGTCCAGAGGCTCCATGGCCAGGCGCTTGAGGACGTGGATGTGCGTATGGCCGCCACCGGCCAGTACGAGATGACGACGACGTGCGTCGCCCCCCGCAGGGGCACCGAAGACGTCGGTCGGGTCAGTCGCCCGAGTCGGCATTGCCGGCAGGACCGCCGCCAGAGGCCGGCTCCGACTTCGGCGAGGCCTTGCGCCTGCGTCGCCGCCGCTTCTTGCGGGCCGCCGAGGGCTCGCCCGGCGCCGCATCGTTCGCCACCGGCTTGGTTGCTTCGGCCGAGGCGGGTGGCCCCGACGCCTGGTCGGACGCCGAAGAGCGAGCCGGTCCGCTGCGGCTCCGACCACGGGCTCCCTCTCGCGCCCGACCCCGCCCCCCGTCCTGCCCGCGACCGGATCGCCCGCGACCGTCTCGGCCATCGCGACCGTCGCGGGAGCGTGGTCGACGGGGAGCCGGCGTGTAGTCGACGATCAGACTCTCCTCGGGGAAGTCGTGCTCGATCTTGAATCCGATGAGCTTCTCGATCGGCTCGAGGCTTTCGACGTAGCGCTCGCACGCCAGTGAGATGGCCATTCCGCTCGCCCCGGCGCGTGCCGTGCGTCCGACACGATGCACGTAATCTTCGGGATCGAGCGGCAGGTCGTAGTTGATGACGTGCGTGACGCCCTCGATGTGCAGACCACGCGATGCAACGTCGGTTGCCACGAGAATGGGAAGCGTTCCATCTCGAAACTGCTCGAGGATCTTCATGCGCTTGCGTTGATCAATGTCCCCGGTGATCTGCTCGGCCGGGTAACCATTGACCGCAAGGGTTCGACAGAGGTGATCGGCCGTCCGGCGCATGTTCACGAACACGAGGGTTCGCTCGGCCCCTTCCCGCTCGAGCAGGCCGATCAATACGGCCAGTTTCTCGTGCACACCGACATGGTAGAGCGAATGCTGTACCCCTTCGGCCGTGACCTGCTCCGGGCGCACCTCTACGTTCACCGCGTCGTTCATGAACATGTACGCGAGCTCGAGTACATCGTGAGAGAGGGTTGCCGAGAACAGCAGCGACTGGCGCTGATCGGCTGGGGTACAGCGGCGCAAGAGGAAGCGCAGATCGCGGATGAAGCCCATGTCGAACATGCGATCCGCTTCGTCGATCACCAGCACTTCGATCGAGCGAAGGTCGTAGACCTTCTGTTTGAGATAATCGATCAGACGACCAGGGGTGCCGACGAGGACGTCGACGTCCTGCCGAAGATTGTCGCGTTGCTTTTTGTAGTCGACACCACCGTAGACGACCTGGACTTCGAGGCCGTTGCCATGGCCGAGCAACTCGGCGTCCTTCGCAATCTGGATCGCCAGTTCCCGGGTGGGGGCGATCACCAGGGCGCGCGGCGCCGCCGGCCTTCGCGGATGGCGGTTTTCGAGCAATCGCGTGAACAGACTGATCAGGAAGGCCGCGGTCTTTCCGGTGCCGGTCTGCGCCTGACCGGCGACGTCGCGGCCGGCGAGCGTGAGCGGCAGGACTTTGCCCTGGATCGGCGTGCAATGGCTGAACCCGGCATACCGCAGACCTTCGCGGACCGCCTCGGGGAGCGGAAGCTCGTCGAAGGAGAGAGGTTCCGCCTCGGCGTTCTCGTCGGCTGCCGGACCGGAATCTGCCGGGTTGGCCTCGGGACCATCAGGAATCATTCGCAGGAGCCTCTAGGCCGCATCCACCGGAGGTACCAGAAGGTCTCAGCCCCTTCCACTACGGGAGCAACCCGTGCCGGTGCCGCGGCCCGACCCCAAAGGAGCGGCCGGGCCCGCTCGAACTCGACGACACCGGCCGTTCGGCCCTGCTCGATCACCGCCCTTCGACCCGGATCGGCCGTCCGGCCCTGCTCGATCACCGCCCTTCGACCCGGATCGGGCGTCCGGCCGGCCCCCGGTCAACGCCGCAGGCCGTACCAGGCCGTAATCCCGACGACGAGGACCTGGATCTCGCTGACGACGACGCCGCGCCAGTTGCCGCTGGAGACGCCCGCGTGGACCAGAAGCAGGGTCACGGCCGCGGTGGCGATCAGCGCCCAGGTGGACGGGCGAAGCTCCCGGCGCGTGGGGCGCTGCTGCTGCTTCTTCTTCCCGGCCATCGGAAGGCCCTGGAGTACTACGCCCGGTGTCCGGGCGCAAAACCATCAGGCCACGAAGGCAGTCCAGCCACGCTCGCGCAGATTCGCGACGAGCGTCTCGGGCGAGTCGGCGGGGAGCGCCACGATGGCGCCGCCCCCCCCGCCCCCCGTGAGTTTCGCGCCCAGGGCACCCGCGTCGCGGGCGTCCTCGACGAGTCGGTCGAGGGCCGGGGTCGAGACCCCGCACCCCCGCAGTAACGCGTGGTCCATCGTCATGATCTCCCCGAGGAGCGGCCAGTCGCGCTGCTCGAGAGCCGTCCGCCCGGCGCGAACGAGTTCGCCGATCGCGGCGAAGATCGGACGGTAGACCTCCGGATGGCGGCCCGCGCGCTCGCTCAGACCACCTACGGTCTCGCCGGTGTGATGTCGGGCTCCCGATAGCGCGACGACCAGCGCGGGCACCACGACGTCGAGCCGCTCCCAGCGCGGCGGTCGGCCCGCCTCGAACCAGATCAATCCTTCCTGGGACGCCGCCGTGGCGTCGATCCCCGACGGAGTTCCATGGAAGATCTTCTCTACCTCGTTCGCCAACCGGGCGGTCGTCTCACGGTCGAGGCGGCGACCTTCGTGGGCCGCAATTGCCCGCACCAACCCAACGGCCAGCGCGGCCGAACTGCCCAGTCCGACAGCCACGGGCAATTCCCCTTCGACCGAGACCTCGAACGCACGCTCCTCGTCCAGGCCCAGGGCGGCGGTCGCGGCCGCAACCGCCCCTCGCAACTCCTCCGTCTCCGAGGCAGGAGCACCCGGCTCTCGTGCCCGGACACGCACGCGAACGCCCTCCCGCAGCGTCAGTGCAATCGCCGGCTGACCGTGGACCACTGCGTGCTCCCCGAGCAGGATGAGCTTCCCGTGCCCGACCCCTCGAGCGGGGTTCATTCGGCGCCTCCGGCGAGGTCCGCTTCCTTCCCGGAGAGAATGCGGCGCGCGCGGTCGACCTTCACGTCGCCTTCGGCAATCAGACGCTCGGCGATGGATTCGACCTGATCCGGCGTCGCTCCGGCCGCTGCGGCCACGGCACGGGCATGCCTGGCCATGTGACCTTTCTGGATTCCCTCGGTGGCGAGAGCCCGAACCGCGCCGAAGTTCTGGGCAAGCCCCACTGCGGCCAGGATCTGGACCAATCGCTCCGCGCTCTGCACGCCCATGAGCTTGAGGGCCAATCGAGCGCGCGGGTTTCCCTCGACCGTTGCCCCGACGGTACCGACGGCCAGCGGGAGCTCGATTCGTCCCACCAACTCGTCCCCCTCGACCCGCCAGGTCGACAGGGCTCCATAGCGGCCCTCGCGTGCCGCGTAGGCGTGCGCGCCCGCCTCCAGGGCGCGCCAGTCGTTCCCGGTCGCGAGAGCGACGGCATCGACCCCGTTCATGATTCCCTTGTTGTGCGTTGCCGCCCGATAGGGGTCTGCCTCGGCAAACAGGCTCGCCAACTCGACACCGCGGGCCACCGTCTCCCCCGGACGTTCCGGCATGGCCAGATCGGCGATGCGGTAGCGGACCGTGGCACGCCCGCAACGTCGGTCGGTCAGGTTCGAGAGAATCCGGAGATGCGGCACGCCCCCGCTGAGGTCCGCAAGCAGGGGAGCGGTCTGTTCGGCGATCGTATTGATCGCATTGGCGCCCATGGCATCGCCGACATCGACCAACAGATGCACGACCACGAATTGCTGGCCGTCGGGTGCGTCCAACACCCGCACCTCGACGCCACGCGCCCCTCCGCCGCGCCGGGCCATGCCAGGTGCCAGGTCGTCGATGCGGGCGCAGATGGTCGCCTCGGCCTCCACCAGGCGACGGGTCGCGGCTTCGGGTTCGGGTACGCCCACGAGTTGGACCTGCGCGATCATGCAGGGCGGATCGGCTTCGGCGGTAAATCCACCGGCCGACCGGGCCAGACGTGCCGCATTCGAGGCCGCGGCAATGACCGAAGGCTCCTCGGTCACCATGGGGACGAGGACCTCGTCGCCGTTGACGATGAAGTTGAGCGCCAATCCCATCGGTAGCGCGTAGACACCGACGGTGTTTTCGGTGAGCCGCGCTGCGGCCTCCAGAGAAAGCGGCGACTCCGAAAGCAGCAGGGCCCGCTCTTCGTCGTCGAGGGAGGCAAGCTTGCTCACGAGTGCCTGACGCTCACCGACCGGGAGATTGTGGAAGCCTGGTACGCGCGATCCGCTCGCCTTGCTCATGTTCTTCTCCGTGTCGTCGCCCGACGGGGACGCCAGGCTTCCAATCGAGGGCCGAGGATGGCGTCGGCGCGACGCATTTCAGCCACCGTGCGATTCCCCGTCAACAGCATGGCGACCTTCAATTCGTGGACGATTTCCATGACGAGCGCACGCGCCGCAACGACGCCGCCCTCCTGGTAGGCCCGATAGATCGGCAAGGCCGTTCCCGCGAGATCCGCCCCCAGGGCGAGCGCCCGGGCCACATCGAGGCCGGTGCGGATGCCACCGCTGGCGATGCAGTGCAGGCGCAGACCGTGGAGTTGCACGAGACTCGCTGCGGTCGGCACTCCCCAGTCGCGAAAGAGAGCGCCCAGGCGCTGGGCCCGTGGCGCCCGAAGCGCCTCGATGCGCACCCACGAGGTTCCGCCGGCGCCCGAGATGTCCACGTGGCGGACACCCGCCGTGTGCAGCCGCTGCCCAACGCTGCGGGTGAGCCCGCACCCGGTCTCCTTCGCGATCACAGGCACGCTCAAACGCCGCGTCAGATGCCGGAACATGCGGATTCCCCCGGCAAAAGCGCGGTCCCCCTCGGGTTGCACCAGTTCCTGGGCCACGTTGAGGTGCACGCAGAGGCCGTCGGCGCCCAGGGCTGTGACGAGTTCCTCGAACCCCGCGAGCTCCATGCTGCGCGCCTGTCCGATGCCGATGTTCGCGAGTACGACGGTCGAGGGGGCGAACTCGCGTA
>JAPOLW010000024.1 GCA_029976905.1 bacterium
GGGTGCGCACCCGGCGGTTGAAATTGATCGAAACCGACACGGACGCAGGCGGAATCGACCTCGAACTCTACGACCTCGCCGCCGACCCCTACGAGCTCGAAAACCTCGCCGCTCGCCCCGAGCACGCTCGCCTGATCGAACGCCTCCGGACCCGGATCGGGGAGCTCGTGGCCCAATGAGGTGTGGCGCAAGCCCCGCCGGCGTGGCCGCGCTGCGGAGCTCCCGCGAGGTTGGCCCCGCCGCAGGAACGTGCAAAGTCTCTCCATGAGGGGTGCCTTGCCGCTCGCCGTGGTGCTCGTGGCCGTGTCGAGCGCCGCGGTCCTGCCCTACCCGAGGCCGGACGGCCGTCTCGTTCCCGATGCCGTCGAGTACCTCTCGATTGGTTGGTTTTGGGCCAACGGCGCCGGATTCGTCGACCCCGTGCAATGGGTCTTCGTCCTCGACCCGGCGCCCGTGCTGCCGGCGTCGGCGGTGCGACCCCCTGTCGTCCCCTTCTTGTTCGGACTCGCGTTTCGTCTCGGTGCGACGTTGTGGAATGTCGTCCAATTGCACGTCCTGGCGACGGCGATGGTTGCGGGTCTCGTCACCCTCGTGGCGCGGCGCATGATGGGCCTTTCTTCCGCCATCGGCGTGGGTCTTCTCGTCGGAACGGCGCCGGCCTGGAGTCGCCTCGCCCCGATGCCCCTGACCGAGGTTGCCTCGGTTGCGATCTTTCTCGCCGTCCTGGGGACGACACCACGGGCGGTGCGCTCGGTCGGCGCGGCGTTCCTTTGTGCGGTTCTGACCGTGATTGCGGCGTTTACGCGCCCCAACCTGATGGGCATGGGGCTCGCCGTGGCCGTCGGCATGGCCTGGACGCTCGGTCCACGGGATGCGCTTCGAAGTCGCACGGTGTGGATCTACCTCGTGACCTTCGTCCTGCTTCTGGGCGGGGTACGCGTCGTTGCCCTCTGGACGACCGGTCTCGCGCCGTACGCCGCTCAGGCACTTCTCGCGGGGCGGTGGAGTGCGACCGAAGCATTGACGTACGGCTTCGAAGCCGGGGAGGGGAGTGCGCTTTGGGGGGAGCGTGGAGCGCGGATGCTTTTCCTCTTCGTTCGACGAGCGGGTCAGCTCGCGACTTCGCTCTTCTTCTCCAGGAGTTACCTCTGGGTGGGATGGATCGCCCTCCCGGGTTCGCTCTGGTGTCTGTTTCGGCGGGGATCCTCCGTCACGCGCCGCGTCTGTGCGCTCGCGGCGCTGGGCTTCTCCCTCACGGTCGCCCTCACGTTCGCGGCCTTCGACGGCCAACGCTACCCGATCCTACCGGCCATCGTCGGTGCGCTTTGTGGATTTGCGATGCTCGACGACCTCGTTGCGGGAACCGCAATGCGATGGCCCCGTCTGCGACGTGGGATCGGTCTGGTTCCCCTCGGCCTGGCCCTCGTTCTCGCCTGGCCACAGCCGTGGACGAGTCTTCCCCGGCTACACCAGCGGACCTGGCTTGGCGGGTCGAGAGATCCGCCGATGGTGCCGCCCAGCCAGGCTGATCTCGTCGGCCTCTGCGCGGGCATTCCACCCGATGCCCTGGTCGCCGCGGCCTACCCGTGGGCGATCACCCTGTATTGCGGCAACCCATCGATACGACTGCCCGGGGGACTTACGACGGGCGATACCGAGCGGCGATTCCTCGAAGAGCGTAAGCCGCTCTACGTGGTTGCGCCTCGTGTACAGAGGTATTTCGCGAGCCGGCCAATGCTCTATCGAAGGAACGGGCGGTATGGTGATCTTCGCCTCTTTCGGACGACCATGCCGGCGTCGGATGTGAATCGTTGGGAGGTGCCTCCGCCGTTGCGTTGTGCGGGTTTCTCCGCGCGTACGTGCCCTGGGGGAGGGCGCTGACTCCGCGTCTGGGTCGTCGGTCGTCCGGTCACGACGCCGTGGCCGGGCCGGGAGTTTCCACATACCGCGTGCGAGGCGGCGGTCGACGAACGCCGCTCTGTCTCCCGGCGGAGAAACCTCCGAACGAAAGCGGGCGCCCCAGGGCCCGTCCTTCAGGCCAGAAGCCCGTGGACGACTTCGCCGGCGACGTCCGTCAACCGGTACTCGCGCCCCTGGAAGCGGTAGGTCAGCCGCTCGTGGTCGATCCCAAGGAGATGCAGGATGGTCGCATTCAGGTCATGGACGTGGACGGGATCTCGCGTCACCGAGAAACCCAACTCGTCGGTCTCGCCGTGGATGTGCCCGGCCCTCACGCCGCCGCCCGCCAGCCAGACGCTGAAGGCGTCACTGTGATGGTCGCGGCCGGCCGACAGGGCCTCGAGTCCCGTCATTCCGATGCCCTGGGCCATGGGTGTGCGGCCGAATTCGGTCGAGAACACGACGAGGGTTTCGTCGAGCAGGCCACGCTGGGCGAGGTCGCGCACGAGCGCCGCGGAGGGGCGGTCGACGCCCTCGCACTTTGCGGGGAGGATGTTGTCGATCGCCGTATGATGGTCCCAGCCGGCATCGAAAATTTGAACGATGCGCACGCCGCGCTCGCTGAGTCGACGAGCGAGGATACACTGGTTGGCGAAACCCTGGCCTCCGGGCTGGGCGCCGTAGGCCTCCAGGACTTCCGCCGGCTCGTCGGAGATGTCCATCAATCCGGGCACCGAGGATTGCATACGGTAGGCCATTTCGTACTGCTGGATGCGCGTTTCGATTTCGGGGTCGGCGTATTCCTCGAACTCCCTTTCGTTGAGGCGATTGGTTGCGTCGATGATGTCCCGCCGGGCCCCTGGGTCGATCCCCGGCGGATTCGAGAGGAAGAGGACTGGCTCGCCCCGGGAACGAAACTCGACGCCCTGGTGCACCGTGGGGAGAAAACCACTGCCCCAGGCGGCATTCCCCGAGCCGGGATAGGCCCCCTGCACCAGCGTCACGAAGGTCGGTAGGTCCTCGTTCTCACTGCCGAGTCCGTAGCTGAGCCAGGAACCCATGCTCGGACGCCCGAAGCGGCCGATCCCCGTGAGGAGAAGGAGCTGCGCCTGGGTGTGGTTGAACTCATCGGTCTGCATCGAGCGGACCAGCGTGATGTCGTCCGCAATTTCGTGAAGATGAGGGAGCAGTGTGGAAAGCTCGGCTCCCGACTGGCCCGCTCGCGTGAATTCGAATGGGCTTGCTTTGAGCAGCGATTCTCCCCGGAGGAATGCGAACCGCTTTCCTTCCATCAAGCCGGGCGGGCAGGCTTTTCCATCCCATTTCGTGAGTGCGGGTTTTGGATCGAAGAGATCGACATGAGACGCACCGCCGATGAGGGTGATGTAGATGATCCGTTTGGCGCGGGCGGGAAAGTGGACCGTCGACTCGGCTCGCGCGTCCCGCCCCAGCAGCGCACCGAGGGCCGCACCGCCCAGCCCGCCGGCCACCCCCTTGAGGAGGCGACGGCGGGAGATCGTGTGATCCAGAACGGAATCTTCGTAGGACATTGCCAGGGGCGCTCTTCAGCTACGGGTGATCGTTTCGTCGAGGTTGAGGATCACGTTCGCGACCGAAAACCAGGCGGCGAACTCGACGGGGTCGAGCCCGGTGTCGGGCGTGGCCCAGCGTGTGGTCTCGACGAGCGCGAGTGCCGCCTCGGGGGTTCGTCCGAACCGGAGTCGTTCCCGATCAAGCAGGGCGACGAGGTCTTCCACGTCGCCGGGACGGGGTGGGCGTGCCACGGCGAGGCGAAGCGCAAACGCGGCTCTTTCCCGGTCGCCGTCCAGGTCCTCCTTCTGCAGGATTCGCTCGGCGAGCCCCGCGGCCATTTCGACATAGGCCTGGTCGTTCAGGAGAACCAGCGCCTGGAGGGGGGTGTTCGTGGTGGAACGGCGCGTGGCACAGGTCGTCCGGTCGGGCGCGTCGAAGGCCACGAAGCTGGGATACGGTGAACTCCGCCGCCAGACCACGTAGACACCGCGCCGAAAGCGGTCGTCGCCGTAGTGCGGTCGATACCGGGCCTGAAGGATGTCTCCCTCGTGGTTCCAGAGGCCGCTGGGTTGGGGAGGGTAGGCGGGAGGCCCGGCCATCCGGGGGCTGAGAAGGCCGCTGATGGCGAGCGCGTTGTCTCGCAGAAGCTCGGCGGGTAGCCGCCGACGCTGACTGCGCGCGTAGAGCGTGTTCGCGGGGTCTTCCTCGTGTTGCTCGTAGCGTCGGCTGGATTGTTTGTAGGTGGCGGAGAGAACGATCTTTCGATGGAGCTTCTTCATCGACCAGCCGTTTTCGATGAAATCGAGGGCGAGCCAATCGAGAAGATCGGGGTGTGTTGGCGAGTCCCCTCGCGTCCCGAAGTCCTCGGGAGTCCGGACCAGCCCCTGCCCGAAGAACTCGGCCCACCAGCGGTTGACCGTGACGCGCGCAACGAGCGGGTTGGCGGGATCCACCAACCACAGGGCGAGCCCGAGACGGTTGCGTGGCAGGCCGTCGGAATAGGGGTGGAGCGCCCCGGGCGTTTCGGGCGAGACCGCGGATCCGGGGTCCCGGAAACTTCCCCGCTTCAAGACGTGGGTTTTCCGGGGCATGGGGAGTTCTTCGAGTACCCGGGTGTGCGCCGGACGCAGACGGTTTCGCGCGCGTCTCAAGGACGGCAGGTCGGTGCCGACGAGGCGTCCTTCGGCATCGAAGTAGGCTCGCAGCCGGGCCTCTTCTTCTGCCGTGCGACCGTCCTGGACCGGGAGGCGTGCGACATCTTCCGGAAGGGCAGCCAGGGTCCTCGACGCAGTCGTCGTCGAAATGCGGATCCGATCGATCGAGGCCCCTTGGCCGTGTTGCTGCTCGAGGACCACCAAAAGAGTATCCGCGTCCGTAGGCGGACCATCGAAGAGGAAGACCGCCGCATCCGGCACGCTCCGGTCGCGGGTCTTCCAGATCTGAGCGGATTCTCGCACGATGGCCCCGTGTGCCCGGCTGTCATGTCGGGCAACCCAGAGATCGAGAGGGGCGAGAGGGTCCTGACCCTGCGCTGACGGAGTGACCGAGATTCCGGAGATGCGCGGGGGAAGTCTCTCCCCTCCACTGCGGGGTGGGTCGGTTGCCGGGCGGGGGAGGATCTCGATGCGCAACGCCGTCACCGGTCGTTCGCGAGGCGCGACTTCGATGGCATGCACGACGGCATCGGGAACCGGGCCGTCGATCGCAATCGAATCGTCGTCGAGCAGCCGATGCGTCTCGTCTCCACTCGATTGCACGTCGACCGTCCCGGTCGGGTTCCATTCGACCGGGACTCCGAGAGCCTTGCGGGTCTCTCGTTTCCAGCGCTCGAAGTCCTCATCCGTATCTCGGGCGAGGAGACGTTGGTTCTCCGACCGGATCCGGGTGATGAGAGATTGTCGTCGAGCCTGCTCGGCGTCCGTCAGAGGGACGGGGATTGTCGGCCCCCGGAGTTTCCACGCGACCGCGGGATCGGCGCTGCCCAGCGCGGCGACCTCGATCGGTGTGTTGTTGAAGAAGGCGAAGAGCTCGTAGTACTCCTGCTGACTGAACGGATCGTATTTGTGGTTGTGGCACTGCGCGCACTCCAGCGTGCTGCCGAGCCAGATGGTTGCCGTGACGTTGACGCGGTCGACGATCTGCCGAACGCGATCTTCCTCTGGATAGACACCTGCTTCGATGCTCGTTGTCGCGGATCGATGAAAGCCGGTCGCAATGCGCTGGGAGAGGGCCGCCCGGGGGAGTAGGTCCCCCGCAAGCTGCTCGACCGTGAACTGGTTGAAGGGCATGTCCTCGTTGAAGGCGTCGATCACCCAGTCCCGGTAGGGCCAGGCGGTGTAGATCTGATCCGTCTGGAAACCGTTGGAATCCGCGTAGCGGGCCAGATCCAGCCAATGGACGGCCCAACGCTCCCCGTACTGCGGTGAATCCAGCAATTCATCCACGATCCGTCTGTAGGCCTCTTCGGACGGGTTTTTCTCAAAGGCCTCGACCTGCTCGGGCGTCGGTGGAATTCCGATCAAGTCGAGATGGAGGCGTCGCAGGAGGCGGGCCGGTTCCGCCTGTGGGTTCGGTTCAAAGCCGGCGGCCTCCTGTCGGGCGAGGATGAAGGTATCGATCTCGTTCCGGGGCCACGCGTCCCGACGCACCGCTGGTAGGGCAGGGCGCTCCGGCGCGACGTAGGCCCAGTGTTTTGGGGAGTCTTGATCGAGCCAGATCGCTCCACCGTCGATCCATCGACGAATGCTCTCGATCTCATCGGCGGAGAGAGCGGGCCCCTCTTTCGGCATTCGCTCTTCTTCGTCGGACGAAGTGATGACTTCGAACAAATAGCTGTGTTCGGCCGCATTCGGCTCGATCACCGGGATGCCAAAGTCGCCCGGTGTGAACGCATCTCGCCGATTGGTGAGCCGAAGGCCGCCCTCGCGCTTTTCCGGGCCGTGGCACTCGTAGCAACGCTTCTCGAAAATCGGCCGGATGTCGCGCGCGAAATCCGGGGCGGAGGCCGGCGGACCGGCCCCGGCCGGTGGGGCGGACGTCAGGATCGCGCCGAGCAGGAAAAAGGCCCCGACGGCCTGGAGGGACGGCGGACCCGACCGACGCCGTGCCCCTGGCCGTCGCATTCGAGAAGGCGGCATCTGCTCTTCCAGTTTAGCCTCCCTTTGACGGTTGCCGCTACCTGGATTCGGCGTCGCGGGCACTCTCCCGGTCGGACGCGGTCGCCGGGGAGGCCGATGCCCGACGCGGAGAGAGGCCGCAGCCGGAATCGAGAGAGGCGCGGCGGGCCTCTCCCGACGCGACCATTGCGACGGATTTCTGGGCAAATTAAGAATCCAGGAGAGCTTCGTGCCGCGCGAAGCGTCGTCCCGCTCGACTCGATGGAAGCCTCTGAGTATCTCGCCTTCGTACCCCTGCTGGTCTACGGGATCGCTCTTTCCGAACTCCTCGGTCAGTGGCGTCGCTTCCTCGACCGTGACCTGTTCTACCTTCCCTACTTCATGACGACGGTCGTCTTCACCGAACTCGCAGTCTGGAACGTCTACGGATACCTCTCGGTCGTGCAGGAGTTGGAGGGAGTCAGCTACCGTCAGTACTGCGGCTACCTGCTGCAGCCCATGCTTTTCCTATTGACGGTCAGTGCGCTGACCCCGGAGGCGGACACCGACGACACGCGGGCGTATTTCGACGAGAGATTTCCGCTCGTGTATCTGCTCATGGCCGGTTTCATTGCCAGTCATTTCCTCACCGATGCAGACGCGCTCCGGTCCATCGTTTCCGCGCGTTCGGTGGCCACAGCGCTGCTGGTCTGCGTTGCCCTCACCCGCCGGGTCGAGATCATCTACGCTCTGGCCGTGGTCTGGTTCGCATCGTTCGTCAACCGCATGTAGGCCCGAGAACGTCGAACGGTCGTCTTCGAGGCCGTTGATGGAAGGGGGGTGCCGGTGGTGTCGTGCCGGGTGGCGGCGCCTTTCGTATCATCTACCGGTCGCGGCGTGGCCGAGAACGAGCTGCGCCACGACGACGAAATGCAGGGATGCTGCGAGGATGACCAGGATGTGGAAGACCTCGTGATATCCGAACTCCTCCGGCAGTGGGTCGGGCCAGCGCAGCGCGTAGACCACGGCTCCGAGCGTGTAGAGGATGCCGCCCATCGCCAGATAGGCTTCGTCCCACGGCCCGAGCAGGGCGGCGACCGCGGGCCATTCCGAGACCACGACCCAGCCGAGGGCGACGGAGAGGAGCGCACGCAGGGGCTTTGGTGCGTTTGGCCAGAGCATCGATTGCAGGACGCCGGCGGCGGCCCCACACCAGACCGTCTGCAACATGGTGATGCCTCGCGTCCCGAGCCCGAGCAGGCAGAGAGGAGTATAGGTCCCGGCGATGAGGAGGAAGATCGCCGAGTGGTCCAGGCGCCGAAGCCACATGCGGGGGGCCGGAGGCCAGGCCGGAACGTGGTACGTGGCGCTCACCCCGAACAGAGTTGATAGACTGACTCCATAGATCCCGGCCGCCCAGGCGGCTCGTGCGTTGGGAGCCTGCGCGACCAGGGCGACGCCGCCGACCCCCGAAAGAAAGGTGGCGATCAGGTGCGAGATTCCCCGCAGCCTGGGCTTGGCCGGCCTCGCCTCTCGTGGCGCGTTCTCGATCACTCTTTCCCCCTGCGGCACACGCACCCCGACGGGACCTCGCCGCGGGACGTTCGTCCCGAGGTTACGGATGCGTAATGTTACGATTGCGTAAGTTACGCAGGCGTAGTAAGCGAGTCAAGCCATGGCCCCCCGCAAGAAGCTCTCGGCCTCGGAGCGTCGCGCACAGCTCATCGAAGTCGGCCGCGCCGCCTTCGCAGACAAGGGCTTCGCTGCCGTTTCCGCCGAAGAGATCGCCGACCGGGCACAGGTGTCGAAACCGATCCTCTACCAACACTTCGGCGGGAAAGAGGGGCTCTACGCGGTCATCGTCGACCGGGAGATGGAGAATCTCGTCGGCATCATTACCGAGGCGATCTCGGCCGGCCGTCCGCGCGAGCAGTTGGAGCGCGCGGCCACCTCCTTCCTGCGCTATGTTGCAGACAACCCCGACGGTTTTGCCGTCCTCTCCCATGACATGCCCGCGGGTGCGGGCGAGGGGAGCCTCTCGAGCGTGCTCAACGAGCTCGCCGGCCGCGTCGGCCGCGTCTTTGCCTCGGAGTTCAAGAAAGCGGGGTATGATCCGCGCTACGCTCCTCTCTACGCGAATGCTCTCGTCGGAATGGTCACCTTCGTCAGCCAGTGGTGGGTCGCCGAGCGCAAACCTTCCATCGAAGTCGTGGCGAGCCACGTCTCTGCGCTCGCCTGGATGGGGCTACGAAATCTTCCCAGAAAGCCAGGGGCGGTGGACCGGGGACGGGAGCGGAGAGGGAGCGGGGTCGGCCGACGGTCGCCTCGGTGAAGGGAGCGCCGGGACGGGAGGTATGCGGGGCGGAACGATGGGCTGCCCCGCCTTGCTCACGTCCTCGCCGCGCGTGCCGTCGTCCTCCCGGGTCCCGGCCCGGAGGCGAGGAGGGTCAATCCCGCCGAGCGAAGCGAGCCCGCTCTTCGGCGAGAAATCGAGACCAGGCCGGGTGCTCGTCGGGGTTCCACACGCCTCGCATCAAATCGTCTGCCTCGGCGGCGGTCATTCGGCCCCGTTGCTCGGCCCAGAGACCGTAGAAGGCGCTGACACGGAAGTTGGCTGCGCAATGGAGGTGGACGCGACGGCCCTCCAGATCATCCATCGCCGCCGCAAAGGCCGCGAAGTCCTCGTGTGTCGGCGCCGCAAAGTCGACCGGAACGTAGACGTACTGGAGGCCCTGCGTCTTCACCAGATCGGCTTCGCCTGCCTCGGCGTATTTGCTGTCGTCGGGCAGCAGGTTGATCACGGCCTGGTAGCCCTGGGCCGAGAGCTGCTGCAGACTCTGTCTGGATACGATTCCGGAGGTGGTGACGCGATCGTCGATGCGTCGGAAATTGTAACTTTGGTCGATCGTCATGCCGCGCCCTCTTCGAGGACGGGCCGCAACGCCTCGCCTCGAGCCAGGAAGGTCCATGCACCTCCAGGAGCGCCGGGGCAAGGGGGGAGGGCGGCTGCCCTGGCCGGGCTCCTCCCCCTGCGCGGTGGTGTGCGTCGGGGGCGAGGTGCTGCGGGCGACGGAATCCTGCGCTGCGCTGTCTCCGAGCTTGCGTTCGCCAGGGCATCCTGTTGAGTGGCGCTGGCGCACTGGCTCGGCGAATCTGGTCGGCGGCCCATCCGGGAAAGACCCGCATGCAGACTCCTACCAACGACGTCCTTCCGCGCCGCCGCCTGGTCGCGTACGCGGCGCCCTGGGCGGCCTACATGTCGGCCTCGCTTCCGATCACTCTGTGGTTCGGCAAGTTTGCGACGGACACGCTGGTCATGCCTGCCGTGGCCATGGGTGTAATCGTGATGATCGCGCGCGTCTGGGATGGAATCTCGGACCCGATCGCCGGCTACCTCTCGGATCGCACCGTCTCGGTTCGCGGGCGACGCCGCTCGTGGATGGCGGCGTCCGTGGTGCCGATGGCGCTCACGCTCGCGGCACTCTGGTCGCCGCCATCGCATCTGCAGGGCGTCGCTTTGATCGCCTGGATGGGCGCGGCCTACGTTCTATGGGAGACCGCCTCGACGGCGCTCCTGGTGCCGTATCTCGCTCTCGGCAACGAACTCACCAACGACTACCACGAGCGCACACGGTTGTTTGCGTGGCGTCACGCACTGTCCGTGCTCGGCTACCCTGTCGGCCTTGGCCTCGTCTACCTGCTGCGGACATCGGCCGAAACGTCTTCGGGGGACGGACGCCGCATGGCCCTGAGCGTCGCCGTGGCCGGCGCGGTGTTTCTCGCCATCGCCATCTGGGGGGCCGTTCGTGCCTTGAGCGAGCCCATCGAGCATCAACGTCGTGGCGCCGTCGCGGCGGGGCGTGCCTTCAGCGACGTCTTTCGAAATCCCCATGCCCGGGTCCTGCTCCTGGTCTACTCGGTCGAATCCTTCGGCATGGGGAGCATCTCCTTTCTCGTTCCGTATGTCCTCGAGGACGTCCTTGGATCCCTGGGCTACCTCGAGATCGTCTTGCTCTGCTGGGTCGTGCCCCAATTTGCCTTCACCCCTCTCTGGCTTCGCGTGTCGCGACGTATCGGCAAGAAGGCCTTGTGGATCTTTGGAATGCTCCTCTACGCGCTCGGATTCTTCAGCAACGTGTTTCTACCGACGTTTGGCATCGCTGGATTGATCGTGATCGTGGTGGTGATCGGTATCGGCGGTGGAATCTCGAACATCGTGGCGCCGGCCATCCAGGCAGATGTCATTGATTGGGACGAGGTCCAGACCGGAGAGCGGAAGGAGGGCGCCTATACGGCGATCTGGAACCTCATCCGCAAAGCGGGGTGGGGGGTCGCTGCTGGCATCGGTGGAATCGCGATCGGCCTCGCGGGGTACGACGGGACAGCCACGCAGCAGACCGAACTCGTGAAATGGACCATCGTTGGGCTCGTGAGTGTCCTGCCGGGCAGCGCGTACGCGCTCTCTGCGCTCGTCATGCGCCGATTCTCCCTCAATCAGGCCGAGCACGCCGTTCTGCTTGCGAGGATCCAGGGCCGCTCGCGTCACTGAGTCGGGGGCTGGTTGCGTCGAAGCGCCAGCGCGGGCGGCGTCCTCGCGGCTCCGCACGCCTTCCAGGCCGGGACCTCAGAGCGCCGCTTCGAGGCGGTCGAAACGAGCAAAGACGCGGCGCGCTCCCGCGTCCCGGAGTCGATCGCCGAGGGCCGCATCGGCGTGCCCTCCGCCCGTGAAGCCCCACACCTCCATTCCTGCCGCCGCGCCGGCGCGGACGCCGAGCACGCTGTCCTCGATCACGACGCAGTCCCGCGGGGGTACAGCGAGACGTCCGGCCGCCAGGAGAAAGAGGTCTGGGGCCGGTTTTCCCCGATCGACGTGTTCGGCGGAATACACATGCTTGCCGAACCAGGGCGATAATCCGGTCAGCCGGAGCTTGTGCTGGAGGAGTGGCAGGCTGCTCGACGAGGCCACCGCCCGGGGGAGGCGGAGTCGCGCAAGGAACTCGGCAACTCCTTCGACGGCTCGCAGTCGGTGCGCGAACGCATCGAGGGCGCGGGCACGGGCTCGCTCGAGAAAGTCTTCGGGGAAGGTGTGGCGACCTCGCTCGTCATGATCTCGACGCAGGAGGGTGATGTAGTCGGCATCTGATATTCCGAGGAAACGCGTGAGGAATTCTTCGTGCTCGTACGCGAGTCCGAGATCGGCGAGGAGTTCGCGCTCGATCTCGATCACCAACTCCTCGGAGTTCACGAGGACACCGTCGCAGTCGAAGAGGATTGCGTCTCTCATGACGGCGAATTCCGAGGCTCGCACGACCGCGAATTGCGAGGCGTGCAGCGCGGCACGCACCGCGGCCGTCTCGTGCATGGTGCGACGCAGCGGGCGCATCCCGGGTCGCCCGATGTCGCCCGGGGTTCGTTCTCCCCCGCCCCATCCGTCTCCCTCCTCGTCATTGTCTTTGGACGGAGACCTTACATGGCTGCGTCGGGGTGGGGGACATACGCCCGGTGGACTCCGGAGAAGTCCTTCCCGGTGGGAATCCCATGGGGGCCCGTCCCGCGGGGGCCGAGCGTGAGGGTAGGGGTGCCGTCGTCATCGTTCAGGATCGTGCCGTGTCGCACGGTCGCGCAAGGTGTCCCCAGCGGACCGGGTTCGGGGCTGGCTGCGAGTTCGAGAAAGCATAGGTCCCCGCTGACCCGACCGAAGACATCGTCGGGGTCGAGATGGGAAATCATGGCATCGAGGACGTGAAACGACAAAAGCAACGCCGTGATTCCCGAGATCGTATGCCTGCCCCGAACGAGGCCAGAGTCCCCGCCGGTTCTCTCGCGTTCCCGTGCTTCGGTCGGCTCGAACCTGCCCGCTCGGATCGGGTGGGAGTGAGCGAGGCGTCGGCGGGGGCCGCGAGGACCAGGCGGCTGCAGAGGGCGGCTTTCGCTTCCCGCCTGGCGCCATGTCGTCATGGCGATGGACAGAAGTGGATCTGTGCTGCGGAGTCGATTGCGACACTCGAGTGACGCGAGGCTCTCCGTTCGCTTTGCGGGGGCGGCGCACGTCCAGTGTTCGCGCACCGTGCGCTCCGGCGCAAAGGGCACGGCTCCCGGTCCGCGCCCTTTCCCTTCTCTCCCGATCCGTTAAACCGGCTCCGGTACGTTCTAGACGGCTCGCCGTGTTTTCACGCCCGGTGTTTTTGCGCGCCGGCCGTTCCACGATCGTTTGAACCAGGAGATGTAATCGCATGATCCAAACTCACCCGCGCCTTGCCCTCGGCCTCGCGTTGTCGTTTCTCTTCGTCGCCCCTTCGAGCGGAGCCTCTCAGGTCGACCGGACCGTCCTCCCCATCGCACAGCCGGAGAGACCCAAATACAAGGAGCTGGACGCGCGCAACGTGACGCCCCCGCCGCTCTTCAAGGTCGAGGCTCCCAAGGATGCTCCCAACGTCGTGATCATCCTGATCGACGATGTTGGGTTTGGCGCGACATCGGCGTTCGGCGGACCCATTCAGACGCCGACGCTCGACAAGCTCGCGTCGCATGGTCTTCGCTACAACAACTTCCACACCACGGCGCTGTGCTCACCGACCCGCAACGCGTTGAAGACCGGGCGGAACCACCACACCACCAACACCGGCTCCATCATGGAGACGGCGACGGCCTTCCCGGGCAATACAGGCCAGGTGCCCAATAGCGTGGCGCCGCTTGCCGAAATGCTTCGTCTCAATGGCTACAGCACCGGAGCCTTTGGCAAGTGGCACGAAACGGCGGCCTGGGAGACGAGCGTATCGGGTCCCTTCGATCGTTGGCCGACCCATTCGGGCTTCGACAAGTTCTACGGCTTCATCGGCGGCGAAACCGACCAATGGTATCCGCTGATCTACGACGGCGTGACCCGGGTCAATCCGCCCGAAAAGGAGGGGTATCACTTCACCGAAGACATGACCGATCAGGCGATTGCCTGGGTGAAGGCGCAACAATCGATGACCCCGAACAAGCCCTTCTTCTTGTATTTCGCGACCGGGGCCGTGCACGCGCCGCATCACGTGCCCGAAGAGTGGGCGCAGAAGTACAAGGGCAAATTCGACCAGGGTTGGGACCAGGTTCGCGCCGATACCGTCGCGGAGCAGAAGCGCCTCGGGGTGATTCCCGAATCCACCGACCTCGCGCCGCGCCCGGAAGACCTGAGCGCCTGGAAGGATCTGCCGGAGGACCATCGGAGACTCTTCGCTCGCCAGGCAGAGGTCTTCGCCGGCTTCCTCGAGCATACCGACTACAACGTCGGCCGACTGATCGAGGCGATCGCCGACATCGGTGAGCTGGACAAGACGCTCATCTTCTACATTGCGGGAGACAACGGAACGAGCGCGGAGGGTGGATTCATCGGCATGTACAACGAGATGACCTACTTCAACCAGGTGACCGAGAGCGTCGAGGACCTGCTTCCCCGGATGGATGATTGGGGCGGTCCCTACACCTTTCCGCACATGTCGGCTGGATGGGCCGTCGCATTCGATGCGCCCTTTTCCTGGACCAAGCAGGTCGCCTCCGATTTTGGCGGGACACGCAATGGGATGGTGGTGCACTGGCCCGACCGGATCGAAGAGGAAGGAGGCATTCGCGAGCAATTCTCCCATGTAATCGACGTCGCGCCGACCATCCTGGAGGCGGCCTCCCTTCCTGAGCCGACGAGCGTCAACGGGACGCGCCAGATCCCCATGGAGGGCACGAGTCTGCTGTACAGCTTCAACGATGCCGAAGCGCCGGAGCGGCATACCCTGCAATACTTCGAGATGTTCGGGAATCGCGCGATCTACCAGGACGGATGGTTCGCGCGGACCCTCCACCGCGCGCCCTGGCAGACGGGCAAGCAGAAGCCCCTCGAATCGGATGTGTGGGAACTCTACAACGTGAAGGAGGACTTCAGTCTGACGCGGAACCTTGCCGCCGAGGATCCCGCAAGACTGAAGAAGATGCAGGCTCTCTTCATGGAAGAGGCCGAGAAGTACAATGTTCTGCCCATCGACGACCGAACGGTGGAGCGTGCGAATGCGGCGATCGCCGGGCGCCCGGACCTTCTTGGGGATCGCACCTCGCTGACCCTCTACGACGGCATGAACGGCATTCTCGAAAACACGTTCATGAACTCGAAGAACAAGTCCAAGACGATCACCGCGGAAATCGAAGTGGCCGATGACAAGGCAACGGGCGTTCTTCTCACGCAGGGGGGCCGGTTCGGTGGATGGTGCCTCTACATGAAGGACGGACGGCCGGTCTACACCTACAACTATCTCGGCCTGGACCGCTACACGGTCGCTGCCGAAGAGCCCATCCCCGCGGGCAAGGCGACGATCACGATGGCCTTCGATTACGATGGCGGTGGTCTTGGCAAGGGGGGAGAAGCGACTCTCTCGGTGAATGGCAAGAAGGTCGCGTCGGGCCGCATCGAGAAGACGCAACCCTTACTCTTCTCCGCGGACGAGACGGCGGACGTGGGACTCGACAACCAGACGCCGGTGGCGGACGACATCGGGATCGGACCGGTGGCGACGCGCTTCACCGGCACGATCCACAAGGTGATCCTGGAGGTGGACGACGAGGAGACGTGAGCGGGCCGGTCGGCTGATCGGCGGCGTTTGGTGGTCCGATCAGAAGAGCACGATCGGGTCGAAGCGGGGCAGGGTGAGGAAATCGAGGTTGTCCGACGATGCCTCCTTGCTCTGGAGGAAGGCGAGCGTTTCCCCGTCTCCGCCCGTGACGATCGAGGCGATCCGGATGTTGCCGCGAAACGGCCCGTCGATCGGCGCCGTGAGGTCGTCCCAGTGGATGGGGATGACGCGAGCCGGTGAGGTCGCCTCGACCGTCTCTTGCCAGTAGGCTTCGCGGTATTCCGGCGTCTGTGACCCGAGTCCTCCGACGCCGAGCAGAACCACGTCGACGTCCACATCGGCGAGCGACCCGGGGATGTACCCGGCGCTGCCCTGGACCAGGAGCGATCCCCGGGGATGGCGGATTTCGACCGCCAGGGGCACCCCCACCTTGTAGGCGAAGGTCTCCACGGGAGGAACCAGCGGTTCGGTGATTTCCGGGTCGCCCAGGGCGCGCCGCCGGATTTCGGGGTCGGGGAATTCGAAATGCCGGCTCTCATGGACGACGACCTCGAAGTCTCCGAAGCGGAGTCGGTCGCCATCGGTGACGACCTGGATCTGGGATGCCGGGAGTCCCCAGCCGCGCCCGATGTTCGCGGTCGATTCCGACCCGACCAGCAACGCTCCGGTCTGCCGGGCGACTTCGGGCGCGTCCATGGCGTGATCGAAGTGGGAGTGGACGGGAAGCACCATGGCGGCGCGCTCGACCCCGTTGCGTTCGAGACCCCTTTGGATTGCCGCAACGTCGGGTTCGATGGTCCCAAAGTACAAGGTGAGTGGGTCGATCCTCGTGAACCACCCATCGATGAGGAGAGTGGTCACGCCGTCGGAGAGCACCAACGTCGAGGTTCCCGTCCAGCGAAGCGTCACCGCCCCGGGCGGTATTGTCGACGCCCCCATGACCGCCCAGGAGGGATCGACCGGTGGATCGTCGTACGTCCCGAACAGGAACCCGAGGGTTCCCCCAGAGAGGAGGCCCAGGACGCCGAGGGCGAGTACAGCCTTCTTCCTCATCTCCGCATCTCGGGACAAACCAGCCCCGCCTAGGGCTGGTACCAGATCGGCGAGGTGTAGGCGCGCTCCTGCGTGGTCATCGGCACCTCGTCCGGCATGCGTACGCCAAACCGCTTGGCTTCGTAGGCGGTCCACCGCGGGGTGGGGATTTCGAGCACGCGTGCGTAGTAGAAGGCCCTCTCCGCGGGGTCGAAGTCGGGGTCGGTCCAGACCGTCATCAATTCCGAGGCTCCGATCGTATTCGTCCAGGTTGCGTCGGCGACATTCACCGTATCGCCGACCGCGGGAAGTTTCCCCTGCGCATCGGGCTTCCGGTCGCCGCTCCAGGCGACATCGTAGACCTTTTCCCGGAGACCACCGTCGGCATCCATCCAGCCCTTGACGATCTGGATGCGGTCGAGGTTGCCCGAGAGCGGATCCTTGAGCGCCGCGACCAGGAAGCCCGGGGCCCTTCCGTCGGGGCTCGGGGGGAGGTCGCCGCCCATCGGCACGCCCTTGTCGTATCCGACCGCCGCGGGTTGGCGCGTGCGGGTGTCGGCCTCGTCGAAATCCCAGCCACCGAAGAATCGGACGAGGATCCGCGAGCCGGTCGTGGCGTAGACCTCCTTGCGTCTCAGTGCGTCGAAAATCTCCTCGCGGGTATTCTCCCGCGCCCAGACCCCGGTATAGCCAGAGGCGGCCTGTTGCCAACCGAGGATCGAGAGGTCCGGATCATCCGGCGAGGCGATCACCACGTGTTTCCATCGCTTCGGCTCCGGTTCGACGCCCGAGTGTTTGCCGAAGAAATTCTCTTCCTCGACCGCCGTCAATGCCGTGTGCGCGTCGGTCGAGCCGATCATGCCGAATTTGTAGGGATTTACGCCCAGCTTCTCTTCGAGCGAGAGTCCCGTCTTGAGAGCTTCGCGAGCGTACTCGTATTGGAGCATGTTCTTCTGCTTGACCTCGGTACCGTCGAGGTTGGCCTGGTCCCAGGTTTCGTAGTCGGCAAATTCGTCGTCGGGAGACAGAAAAGGATGCGCCTCGCCGTCTCCCTTGATCTGGGTCACTTCGACCAGGGGCTCCATTCGTGCGCGAAGCCGGGCGGTCTCGCGATCCAGCGGTCGGCCGTCGAAGGTCTCGACCCGGAACATGCGCCCGTTGCTCAGATTGCCATTGTGGGGGATGGCAAGTACGTCCGCGCCGGTTGCGCGCTGGAAGCGGTCGAGTTCTCGCCAGAGATCTTCGGGGTTCTGGCTGTCGAACTGGGAAAAGGGAACCGTCTTGTTGGCTTCGTTTGCATCGCCGCGGAAAATAACATTCCGGTGCAGGTTAAAGCCGCCGATGGCTGTCCATTCATATCCAATCAACGCGGTGAA
>JAPOLW010000250.1 GCA_029976905.1 bacterium
TTGCTGTCGACTACCCAGGGGCCTGGACGCTCGAGGAACAGCGGGCGCGCGCGCGCCTGCGTGCCCGTCTCGAGCCCGTGGTCGAGATCACGCAGCACAAGGGTGATTCGGAATGCCGTCCGGACGCCCCCGGAGTCCTGGGCGAGGTGGATGAACTTTGTGGTTTCGAGAAATTCGAGACCCTTTCCTTCGAGACGACGGGCCACCCGGATCCGGCACCCTGCTACGACGGTCCGCTCGCCGATTGGGTCCCGCACTTCGGCCCCGACTGCCTTTCCCGAAGGAGCTACGTCCGCTACGCGCTCATCGAGGGTCTTGCCGAGGAGGACCGACTCGGTGTGAACCCCTTCAAGTTCGGAGTCGTCGCGAGCACCGACACCCACAACGGTCTCGCGGGTGGCGTTCGCGAGCGCGATTATCCCGGCCATCTCGGGCTCGGAGACGACGCGCTGACCGAGCGGGCGGTCTATGATGGAGACGTCGCCGGAAATGCGTCGAACAACCCGGGCGGCCTCGTCGGTGCCTGGGCCGAGGAGAATTCGCGCGACGCGATCTTCGCGGCCTTGCGGCGCCGTGAGGTCTTCGGCACCAGTGGTCCGCGCATTCGGGTCCGGTTTTTCGGCGGGCGCTCGCTCCCCGGGGATCTGTGTGCGTCGCCGGACATGATCGCGCGCGCCTACGCGGAGGGAGTGCCCATGGGAGGGGACCTTCCCGGGGGGGGCGAGGGCTCCCCGAACTTCCTCGTGGTCGGGATGCGCGACCCGGGCACCGCGGATGCTCCCGGCGGCCTCCTCCAGCGTCTGCAGATCGTCAAGGGGTGGACGGACGAGGAGGGTGGGATTCACCAACGCGTCTTCGACGTAGCAGGTTCGCCGCCCGGCCTCGCGGCAGTCGATGGGTCGACCTGTACGCCAACCGGTCCGGGACACGATTTCCTTTGTGCGGTGTGGCGCGACCCGGATTTCGATCCCTCCCGGCGAGCCGTCTACTACGCCCGGGTCCTCGAGAATCCCAGTTGCCGCTACACATGGTGGCAATGCCTTCAGGCGGCGCCGGGCGAACGTCCGGCCGCTTGCGATGATGCCCGCGTCCCCAAATTCCTCCAGGAGCGCTCCTGGTCGTCACCGATCTGGTACGCGCCGCTGGCCTAGCCCAACCGCCTCACCACCCCTGCCACCAGTCGTTTTCGTCGCCGCCGAAGTCATAGCCCAGTTTGAAGATGAGGCGGCGGTCCGAGACGCCGGTGCCTTCGGGCGGTTCGGCATTGTAGTTGTATTGGAACTCGGCCGATAGCGAGAGGTCGGCGATCAGGTCCACCTTGAGTCCCGTCGTCGTGTAGAGGACGTATTGGGTTTCGGAGAGACCGAAGGTCATGGTGTCGGTGTGGTAGAGCGTCAGATCGTCGGTCCAGAGTTCCTGCTCGAAGTCCAGCGCCCAGCGCAGGCCCAGGAAGGTGCGATCCGATCCGGTCTTGAAGTTCTCGTTGACGTAGGCGGGGCCCAGCGAGATGCGAAGAAACGTTGGGCTCTGATCGAAGAATTTGTACCCGACACCGACGCCAGCGGTGACGCGTAGGTTCAAGTCGGCCAACTCGTCGTTCTCGTAGGTATTGAACGCTGCGCCGTACCAGCGCCGCCGGACGCCGAAGTCCCGGTCGTATTGGGCGCGGATGCGCCAGTTCGATGCGGTGGTCACGCCGCTGGCCTCCGACCGATTGAGCTGTCCGCCGACCGTGACGGTATTGCGGCCGAAGGACGGAGCGATTTCGCCGTCGATGTGCATCTCGGTGGTGTCGGTGTTGCCGCGGGCAATGTTGATCCCGACGTTGAGATTTCCCTCGTAGCGGTAGTACGTCTCGATCGGCTTGATCCAGCGAACGTTCTCGACGTCGAGGTCACCGGTTTCGGCGGCGACCACACCAGACTCCCCTGCCTCCTTCGCGTACTCGACGGCGGCAGCGGTGGCGGCCTCCGCCTCCTCCTGCGTGTCGGCGATGGCGACCTCGTCACTGCCGTCGAGCGATCCCGGTGCGACGACCTCGGTCTTGCCGTCGGGCGTCACTTCGAGGGTGCCGACTTTTTCGCTGCCGTCGTCCCATCGGACCAGGAAGGGTTTCTCGGTTTCGACCGATTCGACGAATTTGGTCTCGATTCGAATGTCGTCGGCGTACTCCGTGTCCAACACGAGCTCGTCGTCGGTGAGTTCCTCGACCGTACCGGTCAGAACATCGCCGTTCTTCAGTCGAACGGTGTCGGCGGCGGCATCCGGTGCAAGGAGGAGGACGCAGAGAGACGAGTAGAGGACGCAAGCACCGGCGGAGATTCGTATTCCGTACATCGCGCGTGTCTAACGTCGCGGGCGTGGGGCTTCCAGTCCTTCGTGGTACACCCCCGGGGATGGCACAGGGGGACGAGATCCGGGCGGTGGCTGCTCGCTTCGACATCAACGGTCGCTGGCGGGGCGCCTCGCGCCTGGGCAATGGGCATATCCACGAGACCTGGTGCTCGGAGTTCGAGCAGGGGGGCCGTATCGCGCGATTCGTCCATCAATGTCTCAACGAATCCGTCTTCGAGGACGTGGCGGGGCTCATGCGCAACATCGAACGGGTGGTAGGGCACCTTCGCGTAAAGGCGCAAGGCGCCACTGGCGCGGCCTCTCGATGGGAGGTGCCGACCCTCGTCGCGTCGCGGGACGGAGCCCATTGGTGCCGCGACGAACAGGGGCGCGCCTGGCGAACGTTTCACCGCATCGAGCGGGTGCGCAGCTTCGATACGGCTCCTACGCCGGAAGTGGCTCGGGCGGCGGCCCGGGCTTTCGGTCGCTTCGTCCGGGAACTGGCGGATTTCGACCCTTCCCAATTGGTGGAGACCATTCCGCGCTTTCACGATCTCGACGGGCGGTTGGCGCGGCTGCGGGGGGTGGCGATCGTCGACCCGATCGGGCGCCGGGAAAGCGTCGATGTGGAACTCGAACGCATCTTCGCCCGCGAGGACGTTGCGCACGATTTCGCTCGCTTGCGTCAGGGGGGACGGCTTCCGGTGCGGGTGGTGCACAATGATACGAAGGTCAACAACGCCCTGCTCGATGAGGACAGCGGCCAGGAGGTGGCCGTCGTCGATCTCGATACCGTGATGCCGGGGACGATGCTCTTCGACTTCGGTGACCTGGTGCGGACCGCTGCCAATCCGGTCGCCGAGGACGCCCCCCACCCGGGAGAGGCGGTCGTGGACCCGGCGCTCTTCGCCGCCCTGGCCGAGGGGTTCGTCGGTGAGGTCGCCGGAGTCGCCACGACGGTCGAACTCGACCACCTCCTGCTCGGAGCCCGCTTCATGATGTTGAGTCTGGCGGTGCGTTTCCTGACCGACTATCTGGAGGGGGACGGGTACTTCCGGACGACACGACCGGGACAGAACCTCGACCGTGCCCGGGTGCAGCTCGCTCTGCTCGATTCGATCGAGGAGGCCGCGCCGATGTTCGAGGAGATGGTCCTGGCCGCCCGCGCGGCCGCCCGAGCCGCTCGGCCAGGATGACTTCAGCGCGGACCGCGCGCCTCGCGCTCGCTCTGGCAGGGGAGGCAAAAGGGGGTTTCGGGTCGCGCGGAGAGCCGCTGGTAGCCGATCGCTTCTTCACACTCCCGACAGACGCCGTATTCGCCCGCGGCGAGTGCCGAGAGTGCGGACCGGACGAGCTGGAGGCGGAGTTCCAGGCTGCGACGGCCGCTTTTCGCCATGGCTTGTCGCTGTAGCTCGTCCATGCGCGAGAGCCGTCCGACCGATTGTTGATCGAGTTCGACCGTCGCCGTCCCTGCGCCGGCGCGTTCGATGGCCCGGGGGAGGTCCCTTTCCAGCTCGCGCAGTTGGACGGCGAGTCGCTCGAGTTGTTCTGGCTCGAGTTCGTTCATCTTCGTTCTTCGATCCGGCGGGGGCCAACGAGACCGGTTCCAGGCGCGCTCGAAAGGGGACCGGTGGATCGACCCGAAGAGAAGTCTACCAGCGCGCCCCGGAGGCCGCTTCCCAGGAATGGCGAAGACTCTCGGGGATGCGGCCGTCGAGGAGTTGGCCGGGTTCGAAGAATTGGTAGAGGCGATCGAGGGAGCGGACGTCGGTGAGGCTGAGGCGCCACCAGAGAAGTTCGGGGCCGAGATCGGAAGGATGTTCGAGCCCCGCTGCGGCGATGATCTCGGCGAGGGCAGTCACCGTATTGCGATGAAAACGGTAGACCCGTTCGGCCTTGTCCTCGACGTCGAGCGCGCGTTGTAGGTGGGGATCCTGGGTTGCGACACCGACCGGGCATTCGTTGGTGTGGCAACGTTGGGATTGGATGCAGCCGGTCGCAAACATGAAGCCGCGGGCCGAGTTGCACCAGTCTGCACCCATCGCGATGGCGGCAGCGATGTCGAAGCCGCTGCTGCGCTTGCCGCTCGCCGCGAGCTTGATCTCGTTGCGGACGCCGATGCCGACCAGCGCGTTGTGCACCAGAATCAGCCCGTCCCGCAGGGGCGCCCCTAGATGGTCGGAGAACTCGATGGGCGCGGCTCCCGTACCGCCCTCGCCTCCGTCGACGGTAATGAAGTCGGGACGCAGGCCGGTGTCGACCATGGCCTTACAGATCGCAAAAACCTCGCGGGGGTCCCCGACGCAGAGCTTGAATCCCACGGGCTTGCCGCCGGAGAGTTCGCGCAGGCGCGTGACGAACTCGAGAAGTCCGACCGGAGAGTCGAAGGCGCTGTGCCCCGGCGGGGAGATGCAATCCCGGCCGGGCGTGATCCGACGCGCCGCGGCGATTTCTTCCGTGATCTTGCGCGCGGGTAGGATTCCTCCGTGGCCGGGCTTGGCGCCCTGAGAGATCTTGACCTCGATCATCTTTACGGAGTCGATGTCTGCGTGGTGCGCAAAGAGCTCTGCGTCGAAGCCTCCCTGGGCGTTGCGGCAACCGAAGTAGCCGGTCCCGATTTGCCAGATGAGGTCGCCGCCCGGTTCGCGGTGATAGCGCGACAGGCCCCCTTCGCCCGTATCGTGGGCGAAACCGCCCCGGCGGGCTCCGCGGTTGAGTGCGAGGATGGCGTTGGCGCCAAGGGCGCCGAAGCTCATGCCCGAAATGTTGAAGATGGAGGCCGCGTAGGGTTGGGCGCAGCGTCCCTCCCCGACGAGTACGCGGAACGCTTCCGTCGGGTTTTCGACTGGCGTGCGTGGGTCGAGAGAGGGAGCGATCCAGGCGTAGCCGTCGGAGTAGACGTCGAGTTCGGTGCCGAAGGCCTTTCTGTCCGAAACGTCCCCGGCGCGGGCGTAGATGAGCGACCGTTGGTCCCGGGAAAAAGGGCGACCGCTGGTATTGCTCTCCACGAAGTAGGGATGGGCCTCGGGGCCGATGTCCTCGAGAAGGAAGCGGAGGTGCCCAAGGATGGGGTAGTTGCGCAGGACGCTGTGTTCGGTCTGGCTGAGGTCGCGTAGGCCCAGAGCGGTCAGCGCCCCCCCGAGGGCTGCGGGCAACAAGAACCAGGCGTCTCCGAATAGCCCGATTGCGAGCAGCAGAAGTGTCGTCCCGGCCACGCCGGGTAGAACGACTCCGCGGATCCGGTGGATCACGCGTTCCCCCTCAGACCGGCCCGGGCGGCCGGGCGCTTCGTGCCCGGGGAAGCCCCTGCCGGTCGGCGTTTTCGAGTCGCCCGGACCATGTCGGGTCTATCGGTCGAGGGCCGAAAAACCGCTAGGTCGGCGCCCCGGGGGCCGATCAGGCGGCGGCCCTCGGGGCGCGGGGCTCGATCCTGGGCCCTCGGGGCGGGGCCCCATCTGCGGCCCCTGCGGTGCCCCTCGGGGGCGGGGTTCGATGCTGCGGCCCTCCGGTGGGCCTCATCCGAGGCGCCGCTCTTCGACCCAGGCGTAGAGCACGGGGACGACGAAGACCGAGACCAGGACCAGGGCCATTCCTCCGAACGATGGGATGGCCATCGGGACCATGACGTCCGAACCCCGGCCCGAGGAGGTCAGGACGGGCACCAGGGCGAGAATCGTCGTCGC
>JAPOLW010000251.1 GCA_029976905.1 bacterium
GAATATTGGTCGATGCCGACCCATCCTTCGAAGTGCTCGTAGCCCATCAGATAGAACATGAAGGCCGTGGTCATGATGCGCGGAGGATCCCAACCAAGCTCTTCGAGCGCCGGTCGCATCAGGCCCTGCGCGACGAGCATCCCGTAGCCCTGGTAGCAAAGCGCGTCGCAGCCGGCGTTCTTGAGATTGCGCAGATGACCGATCAGGTCATCGGGAGTCTGCGTACAGGTCTCGACGGCACCGATCGAAATGCCGCGCCGGCGACACTCCTGACGGAAGTACCGGAAGTACTCCTCTCCATTCGGGGAGATCTCGCTCAGGACGGCAACGCGGGTGTACCCCTTGTTCTTACACCACTGCGCCATGAGAGCCGGGTCCCCACCGCAGTCCCCGTTGCCCAGTTGAAAGCAGTACTCGCCGTGGAAGCGTTCGGTGCCACACCAGCTGAGAACGGGGACGCCCACCTCGTTGGCGACGCGGCCGACCGTGATCGCGTTGTCGGAGCTATAGGCGCCTGCGACCGCGATACAGCCTTGCTCGACGAGCCAGCGGTAGCCATCGACCGCGTTCTTGGCGGTACCGCGGGGCAGGCCGTTCTCCGGGTGGAGAATGAACTCGTACCGGCGCGGCAGGACGCCCTGCTCGAGCGCCTGGTCGAACGCGAGGCGGTGGATTCGGTCGTACCCTCCCCCCTCGCCGTCGAGCGCCGATCCGAGCCACCCGATCTTGACCGGAGCGTAGTCGTCCAGGGTTGCCATTGTCGTCGTCCTCCTCGTCTGTCTGCCCCGGCGATCGGGCCCCGCGGGACCGCGAGGGGTCCGGCGCCGGAATCCAGAAGCGTCTGCAAACCCCAAATCGAGACTCCGGGTCAAGGGCGGGACCGCGAGGGAGCGCCCGGGGCCTCGCGGCTACACCATTGCATCCCCTTCCCGCGAGGTATTGAAGAGGACGCAAGCAACTGCTTGCGAGGCTCCGTAGGGAGCCATGACGGAAATCACGCGAACATCGGCGCGACGCCCAGAGCGACCGCAATTCCGAGCGACCCGCTTGCCGGCCCTCGGTCTTCTCGCAGCAATTGCCCTGCTGCACGGCTGCAGCCGCTCGGCCGGGGTCGCCCCGGGCGTTCGGCTGGACACGCCGACGGATGCCGACGAGGTGGGGCTCGTCCGCCTGGCCGAACGACCGGCAGCCGGGTCGTCGGACGACGCCGATGCCGCAGCCAAGACGGAGGCCCCCACCGGAGGGTACGACCTCGTCCTCACCGGCGGCCGGGTCATCGATCCCGACTCCGGCCTCGACGCCACGCGCGACGTGGCCATCGAGGACGGGCATATCGCGGCGATCTCGCCAGAGCCGCTCGTCGGAAGGGAGACCCTCGACGTCTCCGGCCTGGTCGTGGCGCCAGGCTTCATCGATCTGCACAGCCATTCGCCAACGCCACTCGGCCAGCACTACCAACTGCTCGACGGCGTGACGACAGCCCTCGAGCTCGAAGCCGGAGCATACCCGGTCGAGCAGTTCGCCACCGACCTCCAGGGCCGGGCGCTTCTCCATCACGGTACGTCGGTCGGCTACGGGTCGATCCGTCTCGAAGTGAAGTCGGGCATTCGACGGCCCCACATTCTATCGGAACCGATGGAACCGCTGGGCCTACGCGGCTACTGGACCGCGGCGCGATCCCTCTTCACGACACCCAACGAGGTCTTCGTAGAGCGGAGTACACCAGCCGAGCGGGATCGCCTGCGCGCGCGATTGCACGACGGCCTCGACCAGGGCGGTCTCGGCATTGGCCTTCCACTCGACTACTTCAGCGAAGCGATCGACGATGCGGAACTCGAGATGGTCTTCGAGGTGGCCGCCGAGCGCCGGGTTCCGCTCTTCATTCACGTGCGACGCGGCGTCAACGGCGACCCCGCCGGTCTTCGCGAGGTCCTGACGCTCGCCAGGAGAACCGGGGCTTCCATCCATATCTGCCACATCCAGCACAACGCCATGCGCAATACCGCTCTTTTCCTGGCAGAGATCCGTGCGGCACGCGCCGAAGGCGTCGATGTGACCACCGAGCTGCTGCCCTACAATGCAGGTTCCGCGCCGATCTCCTCGGCGGTCTTCGCTCGTGATTGGCGTACGATCTTCGACATCGACTACGGCGACGTCGAGTGGGCGGCAACCGGCGAACGCTTCGACGAAAACACCTGGAACGAGTACCGCGCCCGCTTCCCCGAAGGCCAGGTCATCCACCACTACGTCGACGAGCAATGGACCCGCACGGCCCTTCGTGAACCCGGCGTCCTCGTCGTGAGCGACCTCCTTCCGATGGTCGCGCCCGACCGCAAAGTCGCTCCCCACAACGGCGCCTTCTCGCGCGTTCTGGGACGCTACGTCCGCGAAAAGGGGGTCCTGAGTCTTTCGGAAGCTCTCGGCCGGATGACGATCCTGCCTGCCCGCCGCCTGGAATCCGCCTTCCCGGTCTTTCGCCGCAAGGGCCGCGTCCAGGTGGGCGCGGACGCCGACCTCACCGTCTTCGACCCCGAAACGATCCGCGACCGCGCGAGCTACCAAGATCCCTTCCAGGGGTCCGACGGGATCGCCCACGTCGTCGTCGGCGGTCAGATCGTGGTGCGCGACGGAACCCGGGTACCGGGAGCGTTCCCAGGCCGCTCGCTGGTGACGCTGGCAAGCCCGGGGCCGGCTCGGTGAGCCACGTCCGCCACGAGATCCGTGTTGCACGGAAGCCCGGATCGGCGCCCACCTCGTTTCGCAGGCGTACGTCGTGATCGCCCCGGACTTCCCGCTCTCGAACGGCGGCGCCCCCGTCGTCATCGGGGCATTCCATCCCAGTCGCGGCATCGACCTGCCAGACGCGGACACCGGCAATCTGTCGATTGGCTGCGCCGCCGCCCTGGCCATCCCCGGCCCACGGGCCATGCCGGTAGCCCAATACCGAAGACCACCGCAGGACGCGGGCTGGAGTGTGCCTTCTTTACAACTTCAGGTTGACCCACTAGCTACCCCGACATGGCGCACCCAAACGCAATCGTCTCTCCTCGAGCCCGACGTTCCGTCGGACGAATCCGGGCCGTCGTCCTGGTGGTGCTTGCCGGTACGCTGGGCGCCGGGACGGCGCGCGCGGCCGACATCCACCACGTCGATGCAGCTGGCGCACGGACGCTTCTGGAGACGGAAGCGGAGACCATCATCCTCGACGTGCGCACCCCGGGCGAATTCGGGGCCACGCACATCGATCGCCCGGACACCATGAACATCGACATCGATGCCGTGGACTTCCGTGAACGCGTGGCCCAGCTCGACCCCAAGGCGACCTATCTCGTTCACTGCGCCGCCGGGATCCCGGGTGGCCGCAGCGAACGTGCGGCCGTCGTCCTCGAAGAACTCGGATTCGCCGAGGTGCATCACCTCGACGGGGGCATCAATGCTTGGAAGGCCGCCGGGTACGGCATCGAGGGAACCGCCGCCCGCGCGGGAGATCGATGACCCTCGCGGAACGAATCCGCGCCCGAGCGGTCCTTCCCAAGAGAGCTCCAAACAGGGTGCAGCTTCGGAAGATCAGCCTTCTCCTCATCCTCTCGAGCCTGTTCGCGTGTGGCGATACCGTTCCCGGAACCGAATCCATCGACGAACGCCTTGCGCGGCTCTTCCCGGAAGACCCGACGTTCGGGATCGTCGATCGCGACCGCGTCCGGGAGATGATGGCGGTCCCACCCGAAGAGGATGGCCCCTTCTTCCTGGTAAACTTCATCGCCTACCGGGAGCGCGCCGCGTACCCCGACGGCCGCCCCTCGGAACTCACCGGGGCCGAGGCCGATGCCCTCTATGGCCACGCCGTTTTGCCCATCCTGCTCCAAATCGGGGCCAGGCCGGTCTTCGTCGCCCTCGTGGAGACCATCCTGAACCGGGACGACGACGTGGCCTGGGATCAGATCGCCGTCGTGCGCTACCCGAGCCGAGCGGCATTCCTTGGCATGCTGGAGCGCGACGATTTCAAGGCGGCCGCGGAGCACAAGGAGGCGGGCGTAGAAACGACGCTCGTACTCGTTGCGGAGCCCACCGCGGATGTCTGGCCCGAAGGTCTCCGGCAGGTGGACGTGGCCGCCACGCCCTATCCGCCGGGCACGGACGAACCACCGGTCGCGATCATCCACCTGTACGCCTACCGGGAGCGGGCGGAATACCCCGATGGACGCGCGACGGATCTGAGCGGACGTGAAGCCGTCGATCTCTACTCACAGGGGCGCGCCGACCAGGACGTCCAGAACCTGGGCGTGAGGCCGGGCCTCTGGCTGGAACTCGACGGAGGCATTCTCACCGACCCACGCTCGTGGAACGAGTTCCGGGTCAACCTCTTCCCGAGCCGCGAGGCTTTCTGGGTAGTCGCCGGGAGCGCTGCCGAGGCCGGCATCGAGCATCGCGCAGCGGGTCTCGCCCACGCCTATTCATTGATCACCCGGCCGGTGTTGAACGAGTTCGGATACGAGTAGTACCCGTCGATGCCCCCACCCAGGGCTGCGTGGCGCACCTCATCGCGGGGCCTTTGCGGCCCATTCGCGCATCAAGGCGGGAGCTCGAAACGCATGACCTTCCAGCCCCTCCCGATACGGGTCCACGGTCGGGTCGTCTCGAAGACATAACCTCCGGCAACGATCCGCAAAGTCATGTCCGGCAACGTCGCGAGCGTCAAATCGCCGTACGCGCGCACCTTGAACTGCCACAGGTAATCGTTGTTCAGGTTCACGTCGTACATCAGCCGCGCCTTGAAGATCCCACCACTTCCAGATCTGCCCGAAGCATTCCGGTAGATGAATTTGTTGGCCCGACGGCCCTTGGCCAATAGTGAGCCGGGCGGGAGGGTCTCATCGAAGAGAACGCCGTTGGCGTTGCTCAAGGTGATCTGGAACGCAGTCGTCTCGGGATCGTAGTCGGGCGGCAGTTGGATGAAGCCCGCTGCGCCGAAGAAGTCCAAACCCCGCCGGAACAAAACCTTCGCCGGGCAGTGGCGGCAACCGAGAACCGGTTCCTCGGCCGCGACCTGCACGACCTCGGTCGCACTGGCTTCGACGGTTTGTGAAGTTGTGCCATCGGTCCCCGTAGCGATCACGGTATTGGCGTGCACCATGCCGGCGGAGCCGGAGATGTATTCCTGGATCGCGCAGGTGTAGGAGGCCAGCGGAGCCAGGGTCTGGGGAACGGCACACGTGCCTCGTCCATTGAGGTCGCCGTATACGGAATCGCTCAGATCGCTGACGGTCACGTCGTTTACATCGCAGATGTTGGTCAAGACGAACGTGAAGGTCACGATTCCGCCTGGCTCGATCAAGACGTTTGGCGCTGCCGTCTTGACGACACCAATGCAAATGCCGGAATCGATCGTCGCGTCGTCCGAGTCGACCACGGGATCATCCTGCGGGTCCTTGCCGGTCACGACGGCGATGTTGGTGATCACGCCCTCGATCGTGGGCACGAACGGATTGGATTCACCGGTCGCGACCGAGCCAGCCTCCAGGTCGTCGGCCTGGCCGTCCGAATTGAGTTCGACGAGACCGGTCAGCACGATGATCTGGTCGTCCGAAACATCGGAGGGAGTGCCCATGTCGTCGATGAGTTGCACATCGTAGACGGGCTCATTGGTCTCCGGCGTCCCGCCTGCACGCACCCAGTAGCAGTATTTCACCTGGTCGGTGGAGGCGACGCGAAGAACGGTTCCATCCTCGGCGTCATCGACGCCACAAGTCCCAGAGGCCAGAACCGCCGTCTTCGTGACGGAGATTTCGGACGGACGCAGAACGGCCGTCGTGCGGGCCGGGTCCTGCGCATCGATCGGTTGACCATCGGTTGGGTCGGTGCCCGTCACGGTAGCGATGTTGTCGACCGGCGTCGTGTTCGAAATCAAGACGGTCGTCGACACTCCGGTTGCGCTCGCGCCAGCGGCCAGATCATCCGCG